>JAHEEZ010000295.1 GCA_024640445.1 Acidobacteriota bacterium
CCGTCCAGTATTCGGCAATATTCTCACCCACCAGGTGAACGACCGCGTCCAAATTATTGAGTTTTTCCGCTTCGGACTCAGAAAAGCCCTCATACGGGTCCCATTGAACATCGTGGTCTGTCTCCGGCGCGCTTCTCGAAAGCCTAAATATCTCGTGCCCGTTTTCCTCAAGAACCGGCGTCAATGCCGACCCGACCAATCCGCTTGCCCCTGTAACCAATATCCTCATATCATTTATCAGCTATCATCGATGATCAGTTGTCATCGATCAATGACCAGAAGGCGAGAGACTTCGCTCATCACTCATCTCTCACAAAAGAGACCGACAAACTAAAGTGTGTCGTACGCTCAGTCCTCAGTACTCATCACTTCCTACCCTGAATGTCTTCCATCACGAACCGGACCATTTTCTTTATCTCGGTGTCGGTCAGTTGGCCCTTGAACGCCGGCATAGGGAGTTTTCCGTTGGCTATCTGATTGTAGATCTCCGCCTCAGAGCGCTTCGCAGCATCTCCGGACCTAAGACTCGGAACCAGCTTGCCGCTGACCATCTTGCCGTACGCTTCTTTCCCGTGACATATGGCGCAGTTCTGCCGGAACATCGAAGCACCGTAGGAATCGCTGTCGGCAATAACGATCCCGCTCCGTTCAGTCACTTTCGAAGCGCACGACGCGCCCAGGAAGATCAAAAGAACAACCTCCGCAAAAACTGTCCTTATTACCATCGGGTACGTGTTCCTGATCTTTTCGATGGAAAGCACTTCTCCCAACGCTACCTGATCGCCCCTTCGATCGGACTCGACGCGCTAGCATAAAGCCTTTTCGGCATGCGACCGGATAGATATGCCATTCGACCGGCGCGCACAGCCAGATTCATTCCCTCGGCCATCCGGGCCGGATCCGCCGATTCCGCGATCGCGGTATTCATAAGGATCGCGTCCGCCCCGAGCTCCATTGCGACCGCCGCGTCGGACGGTACGCCTACGCCGGCATCGACAATTATCACCGCGTCAGGGAGTTGTTCACGAATTATCCGTAGGTTGGAAGGATTTTGCACACCCATACCAGATCCGATCGGTGCCGCAAGCGGCATAACCGCCGGGCATCCGGCATCAAGGAGTTTCTTTGCCATGATCAGGTCGTCCGAGAAATACGGAAGAACGATGAATCCTTCCGAAACCAGGGTCTTCGCGGCCGCAAGTGTCTGCTCGTTGTCCGGGAGCAGCGTCACCGGATCTCCTATCACTTCAAGCTTGATCCAGTCCGTCCCAAGTGCCTCCCTTGCAAGCCTTGCAGTCCGGATCGCATGGTCCGCATCGTAGCAGCCCGCGGTATTCGGAAGGATCTGCATCTCCGGGTTCAGGTGGTCAAGAAAAGACTCCGTTTTCCCGTCAAGCGGGACACGGTTCACGGCGACCGTGACCATCTCGGCGCCTGAGGCCTCGTGCGCGGCGCGCATCTCTTCGTAATTCCTGTATTTGCCTGTCCCAATGATCAACCGGGAACCGAACTCTTTCCCGCCGAGCAGGAACTTGTCTTCAACTTTATGATCGCTCATATTCAGTTTGCCGCGAACAAACTTCGTCCTTCGGCACATGTTCAATTTATACCCCGAATCTACAGGATTTGATTCCCAAAAGGAAATGCGGGCCCGAACCAAACGGCCCGCGACCCGCACATGCTTTTTGTCAATCCGGCACATCGCCCCAGGGGCAGTTGTTCAGCCTCCGCCGACAAAATGTATGATCTCGATCTGATCGTCTTCAGAGATCTTTTCGGCTGTCCATTCCGCCCTTCTAACTACTCGCCGGTTAAGTTCAACCGCAACCCTTTCCGTAGGCATCGAGAGCAATTCCAGAAGTTCGCCAAGGTCCATTTCTCCCGGGACCTCTCTTGTTTCTCCGTTGATGATTATTTTCATACCTGATGCGAAATCACTCGCCGCAATTCAGCTTCCTCGCCGTCGACCATCGCTCTGATCATAACGGCCGCTCTCCCGGAGCGAAAATTCGGAATCTTCACCATCACCGCCGCGATTCCGTTGCTATCGGCTTTGGCGTGGTAGATCAAGGGTCTGAAATCCGAACCCAGGATCTTGATCATTACATTCGCACCGCTGACGGTGGCCTGCTCGGTGCCCCTGCATACAAGTACGTTCAGGTTCTTTCGCTCGCCCGTGATGAATTTCTCTTTTCCAACCAGTTTCAGCTGCAATCGGTTCCCGCCGGAAGGCGCCAATGAGTCGCCGCCGTCAATTATCAATACCTGGTCGGATTCAACAATATTTAATGGGTCTTCCGGTTCAGCTACGGGTTCATCGCCGGCTTTAACTGCGTCTTCCGGTTCAGCTACGGGTTCATCGCCGCCTTCAACCACGATATCTACATCCTCAAGGATAGGAATGTCCCAGACCGGATCCCCGTCCGGCATAGGGATCCGTCGCGGCAGTTCCTTGCCGACTCCCGCGGCAGGAGCGACACCTGCGTTCGAAAGTTTCTTGAGATCCTCCAGTCGGCCCGCCTTGATCGCCGCGCAGATCAGTTTATGCTGGCGCTGAAGCCTTTCTCCCAGCACTTTGACATCAAACCCGGAGGCCACGAGGTCGTCATACGGCGATCGCTTCGCGGCAAGGATCACCCCGCGCTCGTAGACGAGCGAGAGAATCAGGGCGGTCTCGACCCCCTTGTCCTCGGTCTGGACGTGATACCGCACGCCATCAAAGGAAACGTCTGTGTTAAAACCTGTGATCACGATCTTTAGATGGAAAAACCGGAGGGCTTTTCAGGAAGAACCAGCGCAGGATGCGCCTAATCCAAAATAACACACGGCCTGAAATGCGGTCAACGAATTTGACCGTCCCGACTTCCCCGCGCCAAAGCACGCGGAGCAAGGTCAAAATTGCCCGCAACCCCTTGAAAACGTGCCGCCTTGACAGTCAAAACCGCATAACTTAGGATTGGGTTTGTGCCAAAATTCCCAATCTTTTTTGTGCGAATTTCCTTGATTTTTCCGTAGGAATCAAGGTTCGATCTTAGACCTGTTCAAGGGATCATCCGATGACAGAATTCAGCCTTATAGACTATGCCCCGATCGGCATAATGTTCATCGTGGCAATGGGTTTCGCGGCGAGCCAGCTCCTCGTCGCCCAGCTCATCGGTCCCCGCAAGCGTACGGCAACGAAACTGATGCCGTACGAATGTGGCAAGGACCCGGTAGGATCTGCACGCGACCGCTTTTCGATCAAGTTTTACATGGTCGCGGTCGCGTTCCTGCTTTTTGACCTTGAAATCCTGTTCGTCATTCCGTTTGCGGTCGCTTTTAAGGCCCTGCTCGCTGCCGAAAAGGACGGTACGGTGCTCTACGGTACGATCGCCTTCATAACAATGCTCTTTTTCCTAGGGACGGTCGTAATCGGCCTGGTCTACGAATGGAGGAAAGGCGCGTTTGACTGGAGCGAGCAGGCGCGGGAAGAGGCGATCGCAGAAGCGGCAGTGCTCAGAAAGAAGAAGGGCGGCTTTTTTGGCAGGTTCCGAAAGGCAGCCTGAACGACCTTCGTTGAAAATCCAGGTATTTCCATATTAATTATGGGTTTAGAAAATAAATTATTTGATTCGCTTCCGGATATCGTGACGGTCAAGCTTGATGCGTTGATCAACTGGTCCCGCAAATCGAGCCTATGGCCGGCAACGTTCGGTCTCGCCTGCTGCGCTATCGAGATGATGAATACGGCTACCGCGCGAAACGATATTTCGCGGTTTGGCGCGGAGACGTTCAGAGCAAGTCCGAGACAGGCGGACGTGATGATCGTTTCCGGCCGCGTCTCAAGGAAGATGGCTCCGGTCCTTCGAAGGATCTATGACCAGATGCCCGAACCTAAATGGGTGATCTCGATGGGGGCCTGTGCCACCTCCGGCGGCGTGTTCGACAATTACGCGATCGTCCAGGGAGTTGACAAGGTGGTCCCGGTAGACGTCTACATCCCAGGGTGCCCTCCGAGGCCCGAAATGCTGATCCACGCGATAACGATGCTGCAGGAAAAGATCATGAAAGAATCGGTCAAGGAACGGACCGACACCTTTGAAATAGAATCCAGGCAGTCGATAGTGCCGGGCACGCTTCCCGTTACTGAAGGAACGAAGCTGGAAGAAAGCGCGATGGATGCGCCGACGAAACCCTACTC
>JAHEEZ010000296.1 GCA_024640445.1 Acidobacteriota bacterium
GGTACTCTGGCGTCCGTGTGCTGTCGAACACGGGAAGCAATTCGGCCGGACCGCAGGCAAGTCCCGGGCGAACCGAAACAACTACAATAACGGTCGCGAGGAAGAGTACGATAAAGGACTTTAAGGAATTCTTATTCATCATTCAATTCAATAATGAGATCGAGGTCCCCCGATTTCCAGGGTGTTGTCTTGAAGTAGTATATACGGCGCGAAGCGTCCACAGAGGCCTTGAGCTTGTCGCCCGCGAGAAGTCCGTAGCTTTGTCTGCAAAGCTTTTCGTTCCAGTCGTTTCCTTTCGATAGAAATTCCCGAATGCGGGTTTCGTCGGTGCCCATGTCGAACGCCATGGGCACCACCTCGTCAACAGGCAGATCTTTGAACCAGCGGTCGCCAACGCACCAGGACGCGAGCGAGGTGATCGAGAGCGGCGTCTTAGCGTCGATCCGACGCCGGAGATCCTCGAGAAGCCGTCTGTAGAAATTCCGCTCGGAAACGACGGCATCAAAGTCGACCTGGACAGATCTCACGTTCGGAAGGTCACTCGTTCTTGATATCAGATCCGCGATCCTTCGAAGCTGATCGGTGGAAAGGTCAGCTTTCCGGCCTCTCTCTTTCGAGGTCTCGATCCTGGTCACCGCCATCAGATATGTACCCCTTCTTACGTCGAGAGGCTGTCTGCGCGACCGAACGATCACATCTTTAGCCTGCAGTGTCAGCGTCTGGGCGAGGAACGCGACCCCAACCTTGTCCGGGTCCAGGAATCTTAAATTCTCGGGCCGCTCCCACGCCCAAACCATCCGGATCGGAACATCTTTAAGCCTAGGATTTGGCTCTTCCGACCCGCAACCGGCGCTGAAGGACGCGAGCAGAAGCGATCCAAGCAAGAACAAACCGCATAACAGCTTGTCTGCACTGTGCCTACTGTTCGGAGATCCCTGCATAAACCGAAGTAACTATATCTTCAAACCCGATGAGTGACTAGAGGAAACCCCTTTCTTTTGATATATTTTACGGGACTTTACACTAAATTCTCCTGCCGGAATGAAATAATGATCGAACGGGAACAACTCGAAATGGATATCGTGTTCGTCGGTGCCGGACCGGCGAATCTTGCGGCGGCCTATCATCTGAAGAAATTGATAGATGAACACGATGAATTGGTTGAAAAGGGGCTCAAACAGGCGGAGAAGATCGGCGAGATCGAGATCGGCGTGATCGAGAAGGGGCCGCGTGTCGGCGCGCACATACTCTCCGGAGCTGTAATGGATCCGGGTGCGATCCGAGAATTGATGCCCGATTTTCTGGAGCAGGGCTGTCCTGTCGATACCGCGGTCACGAAAGATGCCGCCTGGTACCTTACCGAGACGGGGATGATAAAATCCCCGATCACCCCGCCTCCTCTCAAGAACAAAGGGAAGTACATTCTTTCGCTGAGCCGCATGTGCGAGTGGCTTGCCGAAAAATGCGAGGAAGAAGGCATTAACATCTTCCCGGAATTTCCGGGTTCCGAGATGCTCTACGACGTGAACGACCGGGTCATTGGCGTCCGGACGGGCGACAAGGGGATCGACAAGGACGGGAAACCGAAGGAAAACTTCGAGCCAGGGATAGACCTCTTGGCCAAAGTGACCGTTCTCGGCGAGGGTTCGCGTGGCTCGCTCACGAAGCAGCTGACGGAACGGCTCGGCCTCATGGAAGGCAAGGAACCGCAGGTGTTCTCGCTTGGCATAAAAGAGATCTGGGAAGTTCCGGAAGGGAATTTTGAAGAAGGGCTCGTCGTTCACACGCTCGGATTTCCCTCGGACAAGAACACATACGGCGGCGGCTGGATCTATGGAATGAAGAACAACACCGTGTCCATCGGATACGTGACCGGACTTGATTACCTCGACCCGCACATCGACCCTCACGCCGAATTCCAGAAATACAAAACGCATCCGGCGATCGCCAAGATCCTCGCCGGCGGCAAGATGATCAAGTACGGAGCGAAAACGATCAATGCCGGCGGCTATTACACGATGCCGAAGCTTTACGCCGATGGAGTGCTCCTTCTCGGCGATTGCGCTTCGTTCCTCAATCCGCAAAAGATCAAAGGCATACACACGGCAATGAAGGCAGGCATGCTCGCCGCGGAAACGATTGTAATGGCTTTCGATGCAGGGGATTTTTCGTCGGCCACTCTTCGTCACTTTGAAAAGAAGGTAGATCACAGCTGGATCTATAACGAGCTATACAAGGTGAGGAACTTCCATGGTGCGTTCCAGCGCGGACGCTGGTCGGGACTGCTGAATACCGGCCTGCAATATATGACCGGTGGGTTGGCGTGGGGATTTATGCCCAAGGAGCATCATGTCGCCGGGCACAAGCGCATGCTCAAACTTGAATCGCTCAACGGAGCGGGCGATCCTGACCGCTACAAGGACCTGAAGTTCGACAAGCAGCTTACCTTTGATAAGGAGACAGACGTCTTTCACGCCGCTGTCGCCCACGACGAGGACCAGCCGGCGCATCTGCACGTGATGGACACGAACATCTGCTCCACGCGGTGCGCTGAAGAGTACGGGAATCCGTGCGAGCGTTTCTGTCCTGCGGCGGTTTATGAAATGGCTGAGAACTCAGAGACCGGAAGAAAGGAACTGAAGATAAATTTCTCAAACTGCGTGCATTGCAAGACCTGCGACATAATGGACCCCTACCAGATCATCAACTGGGTGACCCCTGAAGGCGGCGGCGGTCCGGATTACAAGGGAATGTAGTTCGGTGTCCGGCCGGCTATTTCTATGAAAGGCAGCCTATTCATAATCAGTTCGCCTTCGGGCGGCGGGAAAGGGACGCTGATCCGAAGGGTTCTTAACGAGCTCGACGACCTCACCTATTCCGTTTCATTTACGACGCGTTCGATGCGCCCCGGCGAAACCGACGGCATCGAGTATCACTTTGTGGACGTTCCGGTCTTCGAGGGCCTGATCGCGGAGGGCGACCTTCTTGAATACGCGATGGTCCACGGTAATTATTACGGGACCTCGAACAGCCAGATCAGCGACGCGATGAGGGCCGGGCAGGACGTGATCTTGGAGATCGACGTTCAGGGCGCGCGGATCGTCAAGCGAAAGCGTGAGGAGGCTATCAATATATTCATCCTTCCTCCGTCGTATCAGGTGCTTGCCGACAGGCTTCGGAACCGGAAGACCGAGAGCGAGGAACAGTTGGAGATAAGGCTCGAGAACGCCCGGCAGGAAGTCGAGTTCTACAGCAGCTGCGATTATATTGTCATCAACGATAATCTCGAGAAGGCGGTGGCCGACCTGAAGTCGGTGATACTTGCGGAAAGGCTGCGCCGCGATAGACAAACGGACGCGGTTCGCGATATCCTAACTACTTTTGAACCTTGAATTGGAGTTTATCTATGACTGAAGAACTTGAAGCCTCTGAATCGAACGACAAAATTACAACGGATCCTGTCGATATCGATCCGAAAGACATTCCGGATATCGATTCGAAATACCGCCTGATATTGCTCGCCGCGCAGCGCGCGAAGCAGATCCAGCGGGGAGCGATCCCGCGCGTTGACCTGGATCCTAGGAAGATCAAACCGACGACGATCGCTCTGGAAGAGTTCGAAGAGGACAAGGTGAACTTCAGGTTCCTTGAAAAAGAAAAGGCTTAGCTAAGGTCTTGAGATTTGATAAAACCGGGTGCCGGAGTCTTTCGGCGGCCCGGTTTTTTTGGTAACGCACACGTCCGACGCGCAACGAGCCGAAAGGCTCTCAATGCGATGAAAGTAATATCAACCGCAGAGGCGCAAAAGCGCAGAGGATGATTGGGTCAAGGAATGCGCTTCTTCCAGGAACACTCTGTGCCTTTGCGCCTCAGCGGTTAGATTTTCTTGTGCCCCTCGCTACCGCTCGGGGTCCTGAGCGCGCTTCGCCAGACTCGACATACTCGAGAGACTCACCAGACTCGCCAGACTAAACAGACTCATTCCACGTTCTGTATCTGCTCGCGAATCTTCTCGATTTCCGCTTTCATCGTCAGCGCCGCGTCCTTGATCTCCATTATCTGGGTCTTTGACGCTATCGTGTTCGCTTCCCGGTTAAGTTCCTGAGTCAGGAAATCCAGGCGTTTTCCGATCGACCCTTCTTCGGCGATTATCGAACGGAACTGGTCGA
>JAHEEZ010000071.1 GCA_024640445.1 Acidobacteriota bacterium
AAGGACCGCGTGTTCAGCTATTCGCCATCTCCGAATGGCTTCAGGAACCTGATAATGCGCTTCGATCTTGTCGGTTCCGGAGGACTCTATACCAATGTCGATGATCTTTTCCTGTGGGACCAAAACTTCTACCACAACAAGCTGGGCAAGGGCCGTCAGGATCTGATACGTAAGATGGAAACGGACGGGGTCCTGAACAGCGGGGAGAGCGCAGGTTACGCCTTCGGACTTCAGAATGGTGAGCACAGAGGGCTGAAGACAATCGGGCACGGAGGAGCGCTGGCCGGATACAGGACCTTTCACATCAGGTACCCGGATCAGAACTTTTCGGTGATTGTGCTGGCAAATATCTCGAGTTTCGATTCAGGCGGGAAGGCGCGCGAGGTGGCTGAGATCTTCCTGAAGGACGAGTTCAAGGATCAGTCCGGGGCAGGCGATGAAGCCGATAGGAAGGATGCCACGGAAGCGAGTCTGACCGAATCGCAATTGAAGCGGTTCACGGGCCATTACTTTAGTCCTGAATCTGGAATTCTCGTCCAGGTCACAGTTGAAGCCGGAAAATTGCAGTTCCACAGGGAAGGAAGTACGAAGACGACCATGCTGCCGCTGAGCAAAGATTCATTCAGGGTACTGGACGGCTCACTTAGGTTGCTGATCATATTTGCCGAGAAGGAAGAGAGCGGCCCAGTGATGAGGGCCGAGATAGACGGCGGCCCTGTGTTCGAATTCGAGCCGTACAAACCAGCCAGTTACACCGCTGAAGAATTGTCTGCTCTCACCGGAAGATATTTTAGCCAAGAGGTTAACGCGTATTACGAGTTGAAGAAGGAAAGGGACGGTTTGAGGCTCTACATTGCCGATCAAAATATTGGCAGTCTGAGGCCTGTTAGGAAGAGCCTCTTCATAAATGACAAGATAGGATTGTTTGAGTTCAAGGTAGCCCGTTCCGGGAAACCTTCGGGATTCATCCTCAACGCCGGACGCGTTAGAAACCTTAAATTTGTAAGGCAGTAGAATTGCCGATGTGGTGTTGGATTTGACTTGTCAGAACTTTGGAGACGGCCGGGACCTGTGTAGGTCCGGCCGCCTGATTCCCGTCGAGACCCTTTTCGTCATTCTTTCAGGTCCGCGATCTCCACGCTCCCGTTACTTTCACAGAGCACCCATCTGCCGCTCGTATACTTCTGGACATTGGCGATGATGTGTTTGTCTGCCCATTCCTGGGGCATCGGCTCATCGAGCTCACCGATTCCGCTGATCGCCTTCGCGTACTTGATGTACTCGGCGACCTTGGAATCGTCATCAACCAGGATCAGCTGCGAATCTGTATCTTCCGCATGGATCTCGTTCGCTGTCTTGATCAATGCCTCGCGGTCGAGATCTGCGGGAATGAGATAATAGGCAAACTTGAACCCCTTGATCTCGTAAGCATCCAGTTTTCGCGGCAGCTGTTCGGTTTGATTCGATTTTTCGGAGGTTTCCCCGGTACCCTTGGTATCTTCAGACTCAAGATTACACGCGAGACCGGCGCCAATGACGAGGATCAGCGCCAGAAGCAGATTACCTTTGTTTGATCTCATTCTTGTTTTGTCTTTTCTAAGTTGGAAACAAGAAGACTCTACTCCAAAAACTGAGAAAAGTGTCGGATTAATTTCGCGTATCTGAGCAGCCGATCTGTGGTCAAACGAAGAACGCTTTCGGGTGCTTCGGACGATATGCGCCAACTGTCTTTTCATCCGTGGTATGCTTTGCAAAATTTTCAATCCGGAGGCGACAATTCGTGAACAGACGTGGATTTGTAAAGGCAGGGATATCGGCAGGAACAGCGGGACTTCTTTCTTCGCTCTTGATGGGCCGCAATTTAGAGACGGCGCGCGCGGAATCGCTTTCCGTACCGGCGAGACCCGCGGGAGGCGTGATCCGTCTGAACGCGAACGAGAACCCTCTGGGAATCGCTCCGTCAGCACGCAAGGCGATACTGGACGGGATCGGGGAGGTCAACCGATATCCTTTTGCTGCCGCCGGCAAGTTTCAGAAACAGCTGGCTGAACACCACGGTGTCGACGAAGAGTGCATCACTCTTGGCTGCGGATCTGCCGAGATCCTGCAGATAGTCACTCAGGCGTATGCCACCCGCGGCGCGCTGATCCTGATGGCGGATCCCACTTTCGAGTCGCTGGTCGATTACGCGCGCCCCTTCCCCGCGAGGCTGCAGAAGGTTCCGCTCAGGAGCGACCATTCCCACGACATTCCAAAAATGCGCGATCTTGCGGACAAACATCCCGGACCGGTCCTTGTTTACATCTGCAATCCGAACAATCCTACGGGAACGATCACGGACTGCCCCGAGATCGAGGAATGGATCAAGGCGGCACCTGCCGATGTTACGTTCTTCATCGACGAGGCCTATTACCAGTTCGTTAAGGACCCGCGCTATTTCTCATTCGTTGACCGGGCGGCAAAGACGGACAATGTGATCGTCGCGCACACGTTTTCGAAGGTTTACGCTATGGCGGGCATGCGCCAGGGATACTCGATCTCGACCCCCAAAATAACTTCGCGGCTCGCCGATTACGCCACCGGGAACGCGGTTAATCACCTGGCGGTCGTCGCCGCTTCAGCTTCGCTCCGAGACACGGATTTCCTGAAAGAAAGCCTTGCTGCCAATGGCGTATCACGCAACATCCTGCTCGGCACACTCGGCTGGCTGAAGATCGAGCATCTGCCCACGGAAGCCAACTTCGTTATGTTCAGGCTGAAAGGTGGGATCGTAGAATTCAACAAACGGATGGCGGATGAGAACATCCTTGTCGGCCGGCCCTTCCCTCCGATGGAGGACCACTGCAGAATTACTCTGGGCCTTGAAAGCGAGATGGACACATTCTGCGCCAAGCTCAGGGACTTCAGGGAAAAAGGCTGGGTGTAGGTGACGCCCCTCCGGGGCTAGATGGTTAATTCCGCCCGCCGTCCAGAGGTTCCGCGCGTTGCGCTTCACCTCCGGCTAATCTCTTGCGCATCTTCGACGCTTTTTTCTGTTGCCCACACGCTCACCCATGAATGGGTGAGCTAAACGAATGGGTGGGCTAAACGAATAGGCTGGTTGAGATGTTGATGTGTCTGCGGGAGCAACGCAAAGCGCTGCTTTGAACGGTACACAAGATTCCCAATTCACGATTCACGATTCACTATTCACTATTTGCGATCCCCACTCGTCACTGCTTCTGATACGCGATCTTTCCGCCGACGATCGTATAGATGACCTCCGCCGAAGGTATCTCTTTCTCCGGTACCGTCAGAATGTCTTTGGAAAGAACGACGATATCCGCAAGCTTTCCGGCTTCCAGAGAGCCTTTTATCTTTTCTTCGAAACCCGATTTTGCGACATTGATCGTGTAAGAGCGCAGCGCCTCCAACCTACTCATTCGCTGATCCGGATAGAAGACCGAACCGTCCTTCAGCATTCGCGAAACCGTCGAATAATAGGAAGCGATCGGCGAAACGTCCTCGACGGGAGCGTCCGTACCATTCGTTACAAGCGCGCCTGACTTCATCAGTTTCTGCCAAACGTATGCCCCCTCTTCGGCGCGTTTGTCCCCTATCCTGTCCGGCACCCACATTCCGTCCGACGTGCAGTGAACTCCCTGCATCGAGGCGATGACGCCGAGCTCTCCAAACCGAGGGATGTCGGCGAGATTCAGGTGCTGGGCGTGTTCGATCCTCCAGCGAAGGTCCTTCTTATCGGGATACGCTTTGAACGCGGTTTCGTAAATGTCGAGAACCTCGCGGTTGGCGCGATCCCCTATGGCGTGAATGCAAAGCTGGTAATCGTCCTTGACCGCCAACTCCGCCGTCTTCTTGACGGAGTCAATAGGAAAAAGATTCAGCCCGCTCAAACTTGGCGCGTCTGAATACGGTTCCAGCATCCATGCGCCTCGCGATCCGAGCGCCCCGTCGATAGAAACCTTGATCGCCCTGACCGTCAGGCGGTTGTTGCCGTAACCGATCATACGGTAATCGGCGAGCTTCTTTTCCAACTCGTCGTTCGAAGCCCGGATCATTACCCAAAGCCGGACCGGCATCTTGCCTTCATCGGCGAGCTTCTTGAAAAAATCGATAGTCGCGAAACTTGAACCCGCGTCATGAAACGTCGTAATGCCGTTCGAAACGACTTCCTGAAATGCCAGGTCAGCCATCCTTCTTGCCAGGTCTTCACGATCAGCGTCGTTCGCCGGACCGGTGTTGAGACGCCCTACCAGACCCTGCGCCGTTTCCCTCAAGAATCCTGTCGCTCGTCCGTCTTTGTCGCGTAGGATCTGCCCGCCGGCTGGATCCTTAGTTCCGGAATCGATTCCGGCAAGTTCCAACGCCTTTGCGTTTACGAACGATCCGTGGCCGCTGGCGTGGGTGAGTATGACCGGATTATCGGGAGATACCTTGCTAAGCCCGTCCTGTACCGGAAGGCCTTCCACGCTCGGTTCCGGAACCTTGTCCCACTTGTCCTGGTGCCAGCCGCGTCCCACTATCCACTCGCCGGGTTTTGCCTTCTTCGCGGCTTCCGCGACCATTGCCACTATTTCGTCCCAGTTCTTCGGTTTTGTGAGATCGAGCATCATCTTCGCGTCGCCGATGCCCATGAAGTGGCCGTGTCCTTCGTTGAATCCGGGGATCGCAAGGCGGCCTTCGAGATCGACGACTTTTGTTCCCGATCCGGCGTACTTTTTGATCTCTTCGTCGCTTCCCAGCGCGACGATCTTGTCGCCCTTGACGGCTACAGCCTGGAATTCACTGTCCTTGTCATCGACGGTGACAATCTTTCCGTTGAGCAGCACCAGATCGGCCGCGTCCGCGGATCCGGCTGCTTCGTTCGAACAGCCTATGGACATGATCAGCGAGGAAAGCGTGAGAAAAAGAAGTGCGGCGGTGAATCGATTCATATAAGTCTCCTATTGGGATCGGGTGCAATGTCGATTAAGGATATGTGCTGCGGGTCAGGCATTCAAGCGCGAGGGCGGACTGTGTTTCCCTATCAGGGCAAAGATTGCTAAACTTGCTGCGCTTCAATACTTCAATGTCTTGTCTGCAAAAGTCTGCAGACCTCAAAAAGGAAAAATGAAAAATTCTTTCAGTCTGATCCTGATCTGTATCCTTCTGTGCGCTCTCGTGCTCGCCTGCGGCGGCTCATCAACTGATTCGGAAGCGCCGAACAACACGGCGGCCGAGCCAGGCTCTTCCTCTGCGGCGACGCCGAAAGAACCTGAGTCGGAGGCTTCCGAAACACGGGAACCGAGGGAGCCCGAGGCGGAGGTCGAAACACCGGAGCCGGCGGAGACCGGACCGAAACGGATCAGGTTCGCCCGCGGAAGTTCTGAGGGCAAGGTGGACGTCGGACTGGCGCCCGGAGAATCGCAGCGATTTGTGATCGGCGTTTCCGAGGGCCAGTACCTTTGGATCGAAGTTGAAGACTTCAGGCCGACCATCAGAATGATCACAACATCGAAAGTTACCGATGTGACCGAGAACGAGCAGGACAATACCTATAATGCGCTTACCTCTGCCAACGGCGACATCGTGTTCGAGATCAGAAATGACACGCGCAGTTCGATAAAGACCTCGTTCACGGTGTCGATCAACTTCCAGGGCGAATGAAATACCTCGCGGAACGGGCGTGAGGGATCATCAGGCGGCGCGCAGCGTTAGGCATGAAATGCGCGCCGTTAATTCAGCGCCTCAGGTCTGGGTCTTTCTTTTGTCGGGATCTCGTTCAGAATGGAGACTATCCACCATCGCCCGTCCTTTTTAATGAGGTGAAAACTGTCAACGCCCTCCTGAGGTGTCTTCATCACTCCCGGGATATTCGATGAGTAGAGGACCAGCACATGTGCAATGTCCCCGAACACGATCGACTTCATCCTTATGACCTTCTCCTCGAATCCCGTCTTCTTTACATCGCGGTCATTGATGAAGTTCACGAAATCCAGGATCCATCCGTCCAGCGAAAGCGTGGCAGTTGTTTCCCTGCCCGTCCGCATCGTCACGGTCGCCTCATTAATGAACATGTTCCGAACGTAAACCCAGTCCGGCGTCTTTCCCGCCGGGAAGGTGACCTGGTCGTAGATATTTCGGACCAGTCGTTCCGGGTCCTCTAGATTCGGATCTTTCGCATCGCGCTGCGCGAACACGGAACCGTGGCCGAATGACAAAAAGATCAGCAATACTGCGAAAATGGCGCCGACCTGCAATAGGCGCGCAGACAGATAATTTCTCATAAAATCACCTCCGGTCATTTAGGGGTGAATACGGATGTCGCTTCGGAATGGTTTTGCGGGCGCTGGGCGTCTAAGTACTGGAAGTGTTTGAGCTGCCTACGTGGCCGGGAACCGTCATCTTGCGACCTGTGTCAGGCGACAAAACGGGGGCGGCAAATGATGCCGCCCCCGCTTAAAGAAACTGCCAGTTTCAATGGCGCCATCAGGGATTGGCCACTAAAGCCACACCGTTTAAGTTACCGTTGATCGTTATCGGCTGAACTGTAAACGAGTATTCCTTTGCATAAGCCCCGATCGAATAGTTCAGGCCCGGTTCAATTCCCGTAATTCGGAAATAGCCGAGCTGGTTCGTGAGCGTCCAATGCAGACCTCCGCCCGACTCGGAGATCCCTACCCAGGCGCGGCTCAAAGGGCGACCGTCCGAAGTCGTTACACGTCCGGCAACCGACACCGTGCTGACCGATCCGCCGCTCGGCGCCATCACCTGCACGACGATCGGAGATCCCGTCTTATAGAAACCGACGGTCGCGTCCTTCATTTCCGGAGGACTGTCTGAATCAAATCGGAAATTGTACATCGTGCCCCATCTGATCGCGTTAGCGTTTGGATTTTGGGCAAATGTCTCCGAGCTCCAGGTCATTTCGGATGCGGTCTGAGTTTGCGACCAGGGGGTGCTGCTGAATCCGGCATCACCGGTTGTTCCATCGGCGGACCAGCCCGGATGCTGCGGCGGCGCGTGAAATCCGATATTGCTCAACCCGGCTCCCGCCCCCACCGCGACACCAAAGGACCGGATCGCGCGGTCCAGGTTCTGGTTATAGACAGCGTACTCGTAATGCCATACGCCAGGTGACGGACTAGTTACCTTGTACGCTATCGCGCCAATTCCGTCATTGCCCGGAGCCGGTTCTATAGGAACGATCGTCGCGCCCGGCCAGGCATTGATAGCCGACTTGGCCCGCTCCGTGGAGCCAAGAGGGCTGAAGGCGTAGGAAGTACCCGTGCCGGTTACCGAATACTGGCGGTACGATACGTTGTTATACATATTGCACTCTCCGGGGTTCGCTTGGCACCACGTGTATTCGTGCAGCGTGACGTACTGTCCTTCCGCAAAATATGTAGCTCCCGGATTCAGAGTAGTATTCAAATCACTTATCTCGGTCAATATCCTGTGCGAGGGTCCGGCATGAGAATGGCCCGAGTGATCATTCGGTGGAGTTGACGAATCGCCCCTGGGAAATGCACCGGTAAACGGATTGATCCATGCGCGGGAACCGAGGTTCGGCCCGGCGTTCAAACTTGCTGAATAAGGATCCGAACATCCCGAACCAAGCCTGGAACCGCCTATGCCGTTGCAACCCAAAGCGCAAAGGTTCTGCGTCAAGGCTGTGAAGGCGTGTTTAACGCTGGATTGCCCGATCTGCTCAAAACGCTCGTCATTCGCCGCGCCGCCGCTCATTCGATAAAGGTTCTGCGGAATTGTCGGATGGTCATTGTTGGGCAGCGCGTTCCAGTTGAGATTCTCCTCACCGTAGTTGCAGGAGGTCGTACCCAAAGCCAGACCTACCTGAGACCCGCTGTTTGAGCCGAACTGCGACAGACCAAAAACATCGCCGACGACGACATCCGGCCCGGGAACCGAGCCCGCGTTGGGTGCCGTGACCGCAGGAAGCACTTCCGATACGATCACTCCATCGACCAGTTCAACTACCTCGACCGGGATCATAGTGGCCGAGATCGAGATCTCTCCCACAACCGAACCTGCCTGTTCAGGATGCCCGAGCTCCTTTGCAAACCGATCAGAGATCAGAAGCCTGCCGCCTGAAACTGTAAACAGACGTTCTCCCGGCTGATAATTCATTTCGTGGCCATCGACGTTGAAGAATGGGAACCACGATTTTCGATCTCGGACGACGAACTCGTGCTGCTCACCCGGAAGACTTCTTTCGATGACCAGTTGATCATATGAAGCGCCAAGTTTGGCGGGAAGCTCCGCGGGACCTTTCGGGGTGATCGGCATTTCGCTTGGAATCGGCCCGCGCAATACATCGTCAAACACCATGATCGTAAAGAAGGCGTTTCGTTCCGAATCAAACCGCAGCTCGCTCATTCCGGGAGCTTTCGAACGCTGACGAACGCCGTTAAGCCGATCCAGATCGAGTTTCATCGATACTGTTCCGCTTGAGACGATCATCTTTTCAAGGGTACCGCTATCGCCTTTCGACGCGGTCTTCGCAGGTTCGGCGAAGGAGCCGAACAGACCCACCATTGCCAGAACGAGCACTACAAAAGCTGCAAGAAGTGTATTACGCATAGTTTCAGTTTTTGCCGCTTGGGCATTGCAAATTGAACGACCTAATTGTTCTAGGGTTAATTTGGGGTGAATAGTTTTGTACACCACAATAGGGCAATTAATCAAGAAAGATATACAATTACTGCTCTGCACGAACACCTCGAAAAGGTCCGGTTCAGGTTATGAAGGACGGTTGTACAGCTAAAGAAGACAAGAAGCCGAGGTCGATCGAGCTCCCGGTCTTGCCCGGCACTCCTGCAATAGACGGCAAGATCCGGAAGTCCCGGACCGGCCGTTGGCGCGCGGCTGCCCTGATCACCCTGAATCTCGTAATGACCGCCCACTTCATACAGTGGTGGTTTATGGGCGAGACTGTTTCGCCGATCGAGCCTTCCGAGTCGATGTTCACGATCCAGAACGGCGCCGTAAACGCAGGATTCATTTTCTTTGTCCTTGCCATCCTCTCGACGCTCATATTCGGGCGGTTCGTATGCGGATGGGGCTGTCACATCGTCGCGCTTCAGGACCTGTGCGCCTGGATGCTGAAGAAGATCGGACTGAAGCCGAGGCCTTTCCGTTCCAGGCTTCTGATCTTCGTACCTGTCATAGTAGCGCTGTACATGTTCGTCTGGCCCACGGTTTACAAATACCTGGCGGTGGCGGGACGAGAGCCGATCTTCCCGGGGTTCACCAACCATTTGATCACTACCGAGTTCTGGGCCACATTCCCTCCGGTCGCCGTAGCCATACCCTTTCTCTTCATCTGCGGGTTCGTGACTGTCTATTTTTTGGGATCGAAAGGATTCTGCACGTATGCCTGTCCCTACGGAGGCGTTTTCGGGATCGCGGAAAAGGTGTCGCCCGGGCGGATCCGTGTGACCGACGCCTGCAACCAGTGCGGACATTGCACGGCGACCTGCACATCGAACGTCCTCGTACACGCGGAAGTGAAGGAACACGGGATGGTCGTGGATCCGGGATGCATGAAATGCATGGATTGCGTCAGCGTCTGTCCGACCGACGCCCTCTATTTCGGATTCGGCAAGCCATCCCTTACGACCCGGGATTCAATTCCTCGAACCTATTCCCTGTCGTGGCCTGAAGAGGGAGCGGCGGCGCTGATCTACTTCTTCAGCTTTTTGGCCGTGTGGGATGTTTACCAGCTTGTACCGATGCTTATGGCGCTCGGGATCGCCTCGGTCACAACATTTCTTGCACTCAGATCGTGGAAACTGCTGCGGTCAGAGGACCTGACCTTTTATAAGTTCCATTTGAAAAGTTCCGGCAAGATCGCGACTGCAGGCATGGTCTTCCTCGGCTTCGCCGCTATCTGGATCGGTCTGAATACTCACAGTGGCTGGGTTCACTATCACGAATCAGCCGGCACGCGCGCTTATGAGCAAATACAGGTGCCCGACGAGCTTGCCCTCGCACAGGCGGACCCCGGCCGTTGGCTCAGCCAGGCTGATCGAGGCTATATCGAGGAAGGCAAGAAGCATTTGAACTACGCTTTCGGTCCAGGTCTTTTCGTGAACGGCGTCGCCGTGCCAAAGCTTGCGTGGATGGAGTTCTTATCCGGCGACGCGGAACGGTCGGTAGACCTGCTTTCAAAGGCAGCCGCGTACCAGCATGGTCAGGCAAGGGCTTTGAGCCTCTATTACAAGGGTGCGATCCTGAACCGGACCGGCCGATACAAAGAGGCGCTTGCGAGTCTCGATCAGTCACTGGACGAGCGGTCCGATCTGGTCCTTGCGCGAGTGGAACAAGGCGAGGCATTTTGGCGGTTGGGTCGCCGGAAGGAAGCCGTGTCCGTATGGAGTGAGGTCTCAAAGGCGAACGAAAGCCTGGTCCTGGTAAACTGTTTTCTTTCCGGTGCCGCTCAATCGGAGGGTGATTCGGCGGCGGCGATCGCCTATGAAAAGAAAGCCGACGCCTACACACCCGCGAATCCTTATTTTCACTGGATGCTTGGCCTTCGGCTTCGGAACGTGGGAATGACCGAGCTGTCCGACAAGCACTTCGCGATCGCGTCCCGGCTGAATTCCAAGACCGGGACACTCGGGGGGACCGATCTGAATCGGAAATGAGACCGATCGTCGTCTGAAGGGTATTGACTGAAGCGACTCGGCCGGAGCGCAGGCAGCCTTGCCTGCAATGAGCGCGGAGCGCGAAACTGCACCGAAGGAGAGACAACTATGAGATCTTGCGCGATTTGTTTGGTACTCTTGCTGATCGGAATGTTCACCATTGTCGAAGGACAGCAAAAGAAGATGAAGATATACATTTCAGCCGATATGGAAGGCGTCGTCGGAGTGGTTTCGGGGGATCAGTTGTCGCCCGGAGGATTCGAATACGAGCGTTTCCGGGGCTTTATGACCGCTGAGGTCAACGCCGCTATCGAAGCGGCGTTCGAGGCCGGGGCGACCGAAATTGTCGTCAGCGATTCGCACGGCAACGCGCAGAACCTTCTGATCGAGAAGCTGCCGAAGAACATCCTGCTTGTACGTGGATTTCCGCGTCCGCTGGTGATGATGCAGGGCATCGACGAGACATTCGACGGTGCGATCTATATCGGTTATCACGCCAGCACGACCAACCCGAAGGGAGTGCGAGCCCACACCATGTCGAGCGCGAGGCTGGCCGATGTCCGGCTCAATGACATCTCTGTGACGGAAGGCGGCTTCAACGCGGCGATCGCCGGTCATTTCAATGTGCCGATCATTATGGTCTCCGGAGACGACGCGGCTGTCGAAGAAGTTTCGGCACTATTGGGCGATATTGAAGGTGCGGTGGTGAAGTGGAATTACGGGTTTCACTCCGCGAAAACGATGATGCCCGAACCTGCGTACGCTTTGATCCGCGAAAAGGTTAAGAAAGCGATCGGACGGATCAAGGACTTCAAGCCGTACAAGGTCAAAACGCCGGTTCAGCTGGACGTCCGCTTCAAGAGTTACCGCCCGTCGGAACTCCTTAGCTATCTGTCGATCGTCGAACGCACTGATTCGCACAGCATAAGATTCATGGGCAAGGACATGATCGAAACCTCGAAGTTCATGGAATTCATAATGAGCTACGAATCCGGACTGGAGCCTTAGAATCCCGGACCGCTCCTCTCCAGTGATGAGGGATGAGTACTGAGGGACCGTCGGCCTTTCCTGATCCCGAAATCTGAGTTAAATTCGTCCCTATGAAAAAAGCAGCATTGATCTCGATCATCGCATTCGCACTGCTGTTCGCCGGCTGTCCGTCACCAAAGGTAGACGAGAAACCGGCCGGGCAGAAACCGCTTGTCGTATTTCTCGTCCGGCATGCCGAAAAGACCGATGACGGGAAGGACCCGGAACTTTCCGAAGAAGGGAAGAAACGCACCGAGGAACTTGCCGCCGTCCTGCTAAGCGCGAACGTCGAACACGTCCACAGCACCGACTTCATACGAACCCGCGAAACGGCAGCCTCTGTCGCAAAGCAAGCGGGAGTCGAGGTCGAAAAATACGATCCAAAGGACCTTGCGGGATTCGCAAAGAAGCTGAAGGAAACAGGCGGGCGCCATCTTGTGGTCGGCCACAGCAACACGACACCCGAGCTAACAAAGCTCCTTGGCGGAGACCCCGGAACCGAGATCAACGAAAAGAGTGAGTACGACCGGCTATACATCGTGACGATAGGAATGGACGGCACGGTGAACAGTGTGTTGATGCGGTACGGCAAAGCGTTCGATACAGAGAACGCCGAAGGAAATCCTGAAGAAAAGACCAAGATGTTTTAGACCATCGGACGGTAGCGACTGAAACGATCGTCTGCTGAACGGTTGAAGAATATGGACAAGACCGAAAAGGCGCAGCCACCTCTCAATGACAGCGGCCCCGATATTCCTAACCTTCTTCTTCTAAAGGACCGCGCACTGGACATCGCTGCGGAGGGAATAACGATCGCCGATATGCGTTCGCCGGACCAACCGCTCATTTACATAAACGAGGGTTTTGAAAGGCTGACGGGATATTCCGCGAGTGCCATGCTCGGGAAGAATTGTCGTTTTCTACAGGGAGGGGAAACTGATCCTGAAACTGTCGAGCAGATACGAGTTGCCCTGGCAACCGGAAGGGAATGCACAGTGGAGATCCTCAACCACAAGAATGACGGCGAACCATTTTGGAACCGGCTTTCGCTCACGCCTGTGAGGGATTCTTCTGGCGTGGTCACCCATTTTATCGGCGTTCAGTCAGACATCACAAACAGAAAGAATGTTGAGGAAGCCCTGCGTGAAGCCAACCAACAACTCGAAGAAGCAAACCGGCGAATGGTTAGCAATCTTGAGGCTGCGGCACGGATTCAACGGTCATTGCTTCCCGAAGAGCTACAGATCTTCGAAGGAATATCCTTTTCATCCGTAGTCCAGCCCTGTGATGAACTCGGCGGAGATGCACTTAATGTCGTCCCGCTCGCCGGAAACTGCTATGCGGTCTATGCCGTCGACGTCAGCGGACACGGTGTTCGTGCCTCGCTCTTATCGGTTACTCTGAGCCACTGGTTTTCGCGTGTCTTGTCAGGTCCCAAGGGCAAGGGTTTCGAATTTACACCGGTTGAGGTTGCCGAGGAACTAAATAGGCAATTTAAGATGGACTCCGACAACGTCCAGTATTTTACGATGTGTTTCGGTATCGTAGATGTTGATGAGGGGAAGTTCTCTTATGTCACCGCGGGAGCTCCGCCGGTAATCGTGGTGCGGGGCAATTCAGAATCCGAGGTGCTTGAGATAGAAGGATTTCCGGTTGGTCTGGTGGAAGTAGCCGGTTACACGGAGACAGTGGTCGATCTCTCACCATCGGACAGGGTTTTCCTTTATACGGATGGGGTCATCGAGGCTGAGGATCACGCCGAGGTAGGATATGGCACGGACCGGCTAGCCGCCGCCTTGTTGAAACAGGGCTCATTGGACTTGGGCGACACCGTCGATGCGGTGCTCCGAGACGTTTCGTCCTGGGAAGCTACCGAAGGCCATCGGGACGATGTGTCGATGCTTGCGTTCGAACTTTCTTAGAGCACTGTAACCAGTTGGCCGGTTTCGGCGGAAAGTGAGACCGATCGGTGTACTGGTCACACAATACAAGAAGAGGCTGTCCGAATAGCAATTCAATACTCTTCCCTTGCCTCCTCCGATCGTTCTGCTTCACTCTTGAAGAAATCAGTTGCCCCCCGCTTCAGCGGGGGGCAACTGATGTGTTCCATCAGCCGGGCTTGACGATCCAGATCGTCAGCAAACATTTTTCGATCAACTTTTCAGACAGCCTCTTCTTGTTCGGCTTGGTAGCAAAGAACTATCAAGATTCTTAAGATCCTGCCATGTTTCACCGAAGGTCAAAGCGGTCAAGGTTCATCACCTTTGTCCACGCATCGACGAAGTCATTGACGAACTTCTCCTTCGCGTCGTCGGCAGCATAGAATTCCGCGACCGCGCGAAGCTCCGAGTTCGAGCCGAAGATCAGATCGGCCGGTGTGGCCTTCCACTTCAGGTCGCCGGTCTTCCGGTCACGACCTTCGTACACGCCGTCGTTCGCCGAGGACTTCGACCACTTCGTGGACATGTCCAGAAGATTCACGAAGAAGTCGTTACTCAGCGCGCCCGGCTTCGCAGTAAAGACCCCGAAATTCGTGCCGCCGGCGTTCGCGCCCAGTGCGCGCATTCCGCCAACCAGCACGGTCATCTCGGGAACGGTCAGGTTCAGGAGGCTCGCCTTGTCGACCAGCATCTCCGCCGGCGACATACGGCTGCCCTTTCCGTAATAGTTCCGGAATCCGTCAGCCATCGGTTCGAGCAGGCCAAACGAATTCACGTCGGTCTGCGCCTGCGTCGCGTCCGCGCGCCCCGGTGTGAAAGGAACCTCAACGTTGTAGCCCGCGCCGGTCGCCGCCTTCTCGACCGCCGCCGAGCCGCCCAGCACGATCAGGTCCGCCAGCGAAACCTTCTTTCCATCGGTCTGCGCCGCGTTGAATTCCTTCTGGATCGCTTCCAGGCGGTCAAGCACCTTCTTCAGTTCCGCGGGATCGTTGACCTTCCAGTCCTTCTGCGGGGCCAGGCGTATGCGGGCGCCGTTGGCGCCTCCGCGCATGTCGGTTCCGCGGAACGTGGAGGCCGAAGCCCACGCGGTCCTGACCAGTTCGGAAACTGTCAGGCCGGATTTCAGGAGCTTCGCTTTCAGGTTAGCGATGTCGCCGTCGTCGATCATTTCGTAATCCACGGTGGAGA
>JAHEEZ010000297.1 GCA_024640445.1 Acidobacteriota bacterium
GGCGACGTGGGACAACCTGATCCAGGGAAAAGGATTTGTTTCCTTCACACTGAATCCGAAAGGGAACGTCGCCTCGATGGACATCCAGGGCCTTGCCGCATTTGACCGCGTGCCGGACAAGCCGAAGGCTGATGGCAGATAGCTTCACCGTCGGCGTAGGACGGCGAAATGGCTTCAATGTCCGGTTCCTTAGATAAGTAGAGGAAAAACTATGCGAAAGTTTACGACCTTGTTGATGATGTGCCTCCTGCTGATGACACTCGCGGGCGGCCAGACGCCGCCGGCAAACGATGCCCAGCCTAAAGGATCAGGCGAAGAAGAGAAGACGGAAGCCGCGCCCTCTGACAAGATGACCGCGGAAGATGTTGAAGCGTTTCTTGACGGCATTGTGCCCGTGCAGCTCGAACTTGATGACATAGCCGGCGCGACTGTCATTGTTGTAAAGGACGGGAAGGTCCTGTTCGAAAAGGGCTACGGCTATGCTGATGTAAAGGAGAAAAAGCCGGTCAGCGCCGAGAATACTCTTTTCCGACCCGGCTCTATTTCGAAGCTTTTCACCTGGACTGCGGTAATGCAGATGGTCGAACAAGGCAAGGTGGACCTGAACAAGGATATCAACGAGTATCTTGATTTTAAGATCCCCGAAGCTTTTGGAAAACCGATCACGCTTACCAACCTTTTGACCCATACGCCGGGCTTTGAAGAACAGATAAAGGACCTTTTCGCGGTCGGCACTGAACCGGGTGACCTCGGCCAGTTCCTGAAAACGCACATCCCGAACCGAATTTATGCGCCCGGAACGGTCCCGGCCTACTCGAACTACGGGACCAACCTGGCGGGTTACATTGTTCAGCGCGTTTCCGGTACTCCGTTCAACAAGTACATTGAAGAGAACATATTCAAGCCTCTTGGGATGGATCATTCTTCATTCGTTCAGCCTCTTCCGAAAGAACTCGAACCGCTGATGTCGAAGGGATACGCACTTGCTTCCGACGATGCCAAGCCGTTCGAGATCATCGCGCACGTGCCTGCCGGGGGCCTCAGCAGCAGCGCCGAGGATATGGCGAAGTTCATGCTCGCGCATCTGCAGGAAGGCCGTTTGGGAGAAGCTCAGATCCTCAAGCCCGAGACAGCGAAGCTGATGCACAGCCGCCTTTTCGCGCTCGATGGCGACGCGAACGCGATGGCGCACGGTTTCTACGAGGAAACTCGCAACGGCCACCGGATAATCGGTCACGGAGGAGATACGATCGCTTTTCACAGCGATCTTCATTTGGTTCTGGATCGGGGACTGGGGTTCTTCGTCTCTTATAACAGCCAGGGAAAAGGGACGACCCAAGGCAGGGCCGGACTCTGGCATGCGTTTCTTGACCGGTACTATCCGTATGAACCGGAAAAGATAGAGGCTCCGAAGACCGCGAAGGAAGATGCGCAGGCAGTTAGCGGGACATACAAGATCAGCCGGCGGCCTCAGGATTCCCTTTTCCGTTCCCTCGTCTTGTTCGGTGAGGCGACCGTCTCACCCGCTGACGACGGTTCAATAGTGGTTTCTTCTATGTTGGGTCCGAACGGGAAGCCGAAGAAATGGGAGGCTATCGGTCCTAAGAAGTTCCGCGAGACCGGCGGGCAGGACATTCTGATCTTTAAGCCCGACTCATCGGGCCAAATGCAGCTTATCATGCAGTATCCGTTTATGATCTATCAGAGGGTGGGCCTTTGGGAGAATTCCAAATTGATGATTCCCGTCCTTGGTGTATCACTGGTGCTGATGTTATTGACCTTAGTCTTGTGGCCGGTCGCGTGGCTGATCAGAAGGCACTATGGCCGCAAACTGGAACTGACGAGGATGGAGTGGTGGCTCCGGATTCTGACGCGCCTCGTGTTCGCTGCGAATATTGTGTTCATTTCGGCACTGGTCGGACTTGTGCTTTACGCACTCAGCAAGTTTGCACTTCTCAACGATGCGGGCGTGAAGTGGTTTTATCTTGTACAGGTCCTCGGATTGATCGGAACGCTTGGGACGGTAGTGGTCCTTTTCAACGCGGTCCACACCTGGATGAACAAGAACAGGGGAATATGGATGAAGCTTCAGGCAACGGTCTTCGTCCTGCTGAGCCTGGGTGTTCTTTGGTTCATTTTCGCGGGGAATCTTTTGAGCTTCACTTCACATTTCTAGTGGCCTTTCTAAAGAGGCATTGAAGTCAGGGAGGGATGTCTGCCGGGCGATTGCGTTCGGCAGGTTCATCCCTCTCCTCTATTTTCTTGATCAGCGTCAGACAATTCCCGCGCCGTTCGCACCGCGGCCGGCCTGCTGCGAAGTGTCGATTCGCCTCACTTGCGAGGCGGTTCAGACTTCAGCAACCAACGGCAACTGGCACGACTGCCGTTTTCTTTTCGTCTTCCATACGTCACAATTAGCCTTGTCTTATGCGGCACGTGTACTGTGTTCCGCCTGGCCTGATCCCCAAAGCAGCATCCGGATCGATCATTAGTATCTTTAGATGTTTGGGAGATTAAGCTATAGTATTTGAACCCGTTGAACCATTTGCAGTCCGGTTGTGAGGAAATTGCCTCAGATTACTACTTTGAGATTGTTTATCCGTGCACCGGTTTAAGGGCACCGCGAAAACAACTCAAACCTGATTCATGAGGAAGACTGGTCAGGCAGCTATGTTTGATTTCCGCAAATTGAGATACAAGTCTGTTAACTTGCCCCTGCGCATTTTCGGGGCGGGCGGATATCGCTGTATCCTGATCGCCGCGTTCCTGATCTCAATTTCCGTGATCGGGATAAAGGCTCAGAATTTCACTCCGGTCTCGACTTCAGATACTTCGTCGGTTTCACCGCCGCGCTCTGAAGCGGATTCGGTTGTCAGAAGCGTTATCGTCAACCGGACGTTTCGGGTTGAAACACTCAACGTTTCAGGCGGCGCGGAATTAATAACCATATTTGCCAAGGCGGGTTTTGACGACAGATCTTCGACGGATGGCGAGGTACCGCTGATAAGCATCTTGCGGGACACGCTCGGAGATGACCTGGCTGAAAATGACCGCCTGCGCTACCTTTGGGTGCTGACCTATGCAAACCCGTCACTGACCCAAAAGATCACTGCCGCAATTCCGTTTCTGTATCAGCGGACGACCAACAAGACCAAGGCGGGAAATGGACCGCCAAGGCCGATAGCCGATATTCAACCGCTTAACCGGAGTCTGTGGAACGAGATCTTTATGGCGGCACTGAAGAAGTTCATCCTGGATGATTTTGCTATTGCTGTGAAGGCGCCAATCTCTCAGTACCGCAGGAATACCAAAGATTACAAGAGAGCGTCGGTAGCTCAGGCACTGGCTCTCCTCGCCGTTTTTCAGGCTACGGGAAATGAACAGGTTCTCTCCGATAGTGAAATGAAAGATATTCAGGCTCGCCTGATGCTTTCGGACAACTACCTGGGTTCGCTGATGCTCCCCGAAAATCTGGAACGCCTGCATGAGGCAAGAACTGAGAAGAGCGAGATCACGCGGAGTCAGAATTGGGATCTTCTGCGTCAGTTCGCCGATGCACAGGATCTTTATTTTCAACCCTTGAAAATGCCGGACGGAACTGCCACTCACGCACTGGTCTGGGTCGCTGAAGAGGATTTGGTGGTTAACCGGAATAGGAAATTCAATGAACGTTTTCTGAATATCAAGAGCCCCTGGAATGACCCCCGCCTGGCTCGTTGGGAAGGATATTCTGAAATACGCTGGTTCGATGAAGAGAATCGGATCGTAGAGCCCGATTCACCGAATGCGCATTCCAGAAAGTTGATCCCGCTGGCACTGTACGGGCTCGATTTTCCAAAGATCCCGATCCTGCTGGTCGACTTTCGAAACACGTCGAACCCGCACAGACGGGAGATGTCCAGGAGGATCCTGGATGATCTGACCAGGAACCTTGTGGGCGGTTCGGTCTTTACCAATCCTGCGGTCTATCTGGGCCGTCATATTTTTGATTTTGTGGTTCGGAGAAAAGGGATCGATATCAACCAGGCGTCGCGGCTCAACTCATACGCGCAGCTGAAATTGCTGGTTCTGTTGAACGAGTCGCTCGATCCGGAATTTGGCAAAGAGATCGCAAAGCGGGTGGAAGCAGTTTCTTTGAACCCCCTGCAGAACGATCTTCAGGTTG
>JAHEEZ010000072.1 GCA_024640445.1 Acidobacteriota bacterium
TCGTTAAGCCTGGTTCTTACTCCGTTGGAGTTTGTCTCAATGTTTCCCCGCGTCACCCGGATCTCACCCTTGTCCCCCTGTTTGTCCAGGTTGAAGCTTGCTTCCGATTGAGCGAGTATCCGGTTCTCGGACTCCTTGACCTCGACAACATTGTTCGTATTCTCGGGCTGGTCTTCTGTCCGTACCCGGATCTGACCGTCATCGAGTTTTACCCTTACGCTCGTACCGCCAAACAGTGAAGAACTGTCGCGTATCACTACCGTGCTGTTCGGCCGAACGGAAAGCGTCGAGCCATCGATCATCAGGATCTGGCATCGACCGTCCGATTGCGTCTGGATCGTATCTCCCGCCTGGACCGTAAGTCCTTCGGCTACCCGCTCGGTCTTTCGCGTCGAGACACGTATGATCCTGACATCACCTTGGTACGTGAGTACGCGTGCGGAATCGCGCGGACCGTCATTGCCCTGGCTTGGCGGCGTGAGCAGGTTGGATCTCCAAACCCAGTAACCGCCGCCGAACAGTACGGCAACCAGCACGATCCAGGCAACGACCTTGTAGATCGTGCTCTTTCGAATGTTGAACCAGTCAACGTAAAATTTTCGGTATTTGCTCTCCATCGCAGAGCCGTTTCCGGCGTAGAAAGGCTTAGATCAGTCAGATCCGGGTTCCGGACGGTCTTCACTCGACTGGCGCCCATTTTTTTCCGACGCGGGGAATATCAGCGAAAGTATCACGGAAAGTGCGATCGTGCCCGCCACGATCCCCAGGGAGATGTTCATTGCTTCCTGCTTATAAACCCCTTCCAGGTATTTGTGAAGGAACTGCCCGATCGCCGATCCGGGATCCGTTCCGGCGATCATCACGGCGCCTTCCGCGCCAAGGGGCAACAGCATTTTCACACCTATGAATGTCAGTACGATAGCTAAGCCGTATCGAAGATAATGGAACCTGTCAGCCATATCGGCAAGCAAGAAAAAGAAAGTCCTGAGGCCAAGTATCGCAAAAATGTTTGAGGTGTAAACGATGAACCGGTCTGTAGTGATGCCAAAAATAGCGGGAATCGAATCAATGGCAAAAATGACATCGGAGAGTTCGACAACGATCAGAACAAGAAGCAGCAAAGTGCCGACCCGCTTTCCGGCCTCCATTATAACAAATTTGTTCCCGACGTAGCTCTTTTTGATCCTCACATACCTTGTCACAAGCCCCACCAGCCTGCTTTCTTCGGGGTTGAAGGCGTTCTCATCGTCGGAGAACATCTTGATCCCGGTGTAGACAAGGAAGGCGCCAAAGAAATAAAGGAGCCACTCGAATTGTTCAACCAGCGATGCCCCGGCGAATATCATCACCATCCTCATCGCAAGGGCGCCGATGATACCCCAGAACAGCACCCGGTGCTGCAACTCCTTTGGGACGCTGAAGAAACTGAAGATCAGAAGGAATACGAACAGGTTGTCGATCGAGAGCGAGAGTTCGATGAGGTAGCCCGTGAAGAACTCTTTCGCTTTGAACATCCCCATCCTGTGGCCGGCCAGGTCGCTCACCACATAATAGACAAAGACATTGAACGCGAGCGCGAGGGAGATCCAGACGATGCTCCACGCCACGGTCTGTTTCTTCGAAGGCACGTGCGACTTTCGGTTGACGATACCTATGTCGACAAATAGTGCGATCAGTACGACTACAAAAAATGTGATCCAGACCCAGACCGGATATTCAACACCGTTCATACAGGAACTAAAGATACAGCCTGAGTGCCGGAAAAGTAAAAAGTAAGGAATCCGCTTTCTTCACCATCTTTTGGCAAGGGCATCAAGGATTAGCATGCTGCCCGTTTTTACATTTCGCCCCGCCGTTGCTAAAATCACCGTTTGTCTGTGCCAAAAATTCCGGGCCCGTTCTCAGGGCTTTCTAATAACAGGTAGATCAATCGATGTTAAAGTTTTTCAAACGGATGGAGAGGACGCGTAATGTGGTCCTTGTTGTATTCGCAGTCCTGCTGGTAGTCAGTCTTATCGTGTTCGGCGCGCTTCAGCCGAAATCGCAGGAAAATCTTTTGCTTAGCAGGGACGTCGTTGCCAAAGTGGGAACCGAAAAGGTCACGCTTGGAGAACTCGCGACCCAGCAGCAGAACTTCCAGCAGCGCCAGCAGAATATTCCGGCTAACCTTCTCTTGGATGGGATGATCCGTCAAAAGATGGTCAAGAGTGAGGCCACGCGTCTAGGGCTTACGGCTTCAGACGCGGAGATTGCCGACACGATCAGGGAACTTTTCAAGCCCGAAGACGGGCAGCCTTTCGATCAGAAGCGGTATGAGCAGATCGCTATGCGGCAGTCCGGATCAGTGCCGGCATACGAAGAATCCATCCGAGATGAGCTGAGCGCCAACAAGGTTCGTGCGTTCATTACCTCCGGTGTGCAGGTTTCGGACGCTGAAGTGCTTGAAAGTTTCCGCAGGAAGAACACAAAATTTGACCTGACCTATGTGACGATCAGTACTGCGGACGTCGCGCAAAACATAAGCCCGAGCGATGAAGAGCTGAAGAAATACTTTGAAGCAAACAAGAAGGACTATTACATAAACCTGCCCCAGAAGAAGATCAGGTATATCTTTCTTAACACATCGAAGGTCGGAGAAAAGCTGAACATCTCCGATGCGGATCTGAAAGCTGAATTTGACAAGCTTCCCGCTGACAGAAGACAGGCGGGGATCAACGTTCAGGAGATCGTACTGCGTGTCGCGAGTCCCGACTTCGACGCCTCACAACTTGATAAGGCAAACCAGATAGTTCAGACGCTAAAAAAGGATTCGCCATCCGTCTCCGAAGAGAAGTTCGCCGACGTGGCAAAGGGCCAGTCCGAAAAGCCCTCGACGGCAACTAACGGAGGACGCGTCTCGGGACTTGTCAGGCAGAATCCGAACAATTCCGACGATCCCTACCAAAGGGTCCTGACAATGAAGGAAGGCGAGATCACTGAACCGATCAAGTTCGGTAGCAATTACTACATACTTCGGAAGGGCAAGACTCAGGAAAAATCTTTCGAGGATATGAAGAAAGAACTCGAGGTCGGAATGCGTAACCGCAAGGCATACGCCGCAAACTCGGAACTCGCCCAAAAGGTCGCCGCTAAATTGAAAGAGGTCAAGGACATAGACAAGGTGGCGGCGGAGTTCGCGTCCCAGGTCAATATGCCGGTTTCAGAAATGATCAAGGAGACCGGATACGTGACGCCGGGCGACGAGGTCAAAGATCTGGGCGTATCACAGGATTTCGAACAGGGAATCGCCACTCTTGAGAACAAGAACGATATTGGTGACCGTATCCCTGTGCCGAACGGTTTTGCGGTTCCGATGCTCATCGACAAGAAGGAGCCTCGGGACGCGGAGTTTGACGAGGTCAAGCAAAAGGTTACCGATACTTACAAGGTCGAGGAAGCCAGAAAGCGGATCGAAGCGATAGCGAAGAAGATCGCTGCTGACGCCGGTTCTGCTTCCGGACTTTCAGCCGCGGTCACCTCTGCCGGCTACAAGGCTCAGGAGGCGAAGACCTTCATTCTGGGTTCGCCGCTCGGCGAGGGACCCACTGCGACGACGTCTGAAGCACTGGAAGAAGCCGTATATGACGCAAAAGAAGGTGGTGTGACGGGTGCGCTACAGCTTGGCGACAACTGGTACGTGGTCGGTGTGAACAGCCGCGAGGAAGCTAGTTCGGAAGAGTTCGCAGCGCAGCGCCAGGGCCTGACCGAGCAGATGCTTTTGGAGAAGCAGGGCCGGGTGTTTGCGGATTATCTGTCGGCCGTCCGGCAACGGATGGAAGCTAACGGTGAGATCGTAATATACAAGGAAGAGCTTGCCAGGTTGGACGCTCAGAACCAGCAGAATCAGGTCCCGCCGCAGTTCCCGCAGGGTCTGCCGATCCCCCCGCAGGGCGCTCCGATTCCTCCATCGGGAAAAGAAGAATAGCCCCTGATCAGATCAATTGGAAAAGGCCGCCCAAACTAGCGGCCTTTTCCTTTTTCGGAAGTCCAAAGTTATTCAGCGGCAGCTTCCTTATTCAAGTGGCTGTGCCTCTTGCCGTAAGCAAAATAGATGACGATGCCGATGGCCATCCACACGATGAGCCTGAGCCATGTATCCCAAGGAAGGCTTGCCATCAGGATCAGGCTCGTGATCGCCGCGAGCGGAGCCACAACCCAGACCGCCGGCACCTTGAACACGCGCTCAAGCGTCGGATGAGTCCTGCGCATCACCATCACTCCCACGGCGACTATCGTGAAGGCGAAGAGGGTTCCGATACTCACCAACTCACCCAAAATACCAACCGGTACGAAACCTGCGATGATCGCGACAACAGATCCGGTAACCAGGGTCGTAATGTACGGCGTCTGGAACTTAGGATGGATCTTTGCCGCCCATTCCGGAAGCAGCCCGTCTTTCGCCATCGAGTAGAATACGCGGGGCTGGCCCATCAGCATTACCACCATGGTCGAACTCAAACCAAGTACCGCGCCGATCTTGATGATCATCGGAAATGCCGCGAAGATGCTCCCGATCGGACTTCCGGAAGCCATTTCCCGGGCTGCGTCGATGGCTACGGCGATAGGCGCGGGAACGTTCAGGGTCGTATACGGAACGAGACCCGCCATCACGAATGACACGAGGACGTAGAGCACGGTGCAGACCATCAGGGATCCGATAATGCCTTTTGGCATGTTCTTTTGAGGATCGATGGTCTCCTGCGCCGCCGTCGATACGGCGTCAAACCCGATATAAGCAAAGAAGATAACGCTCGCGCCGGTCAACACGCCGCTGATGCCGAACTCACCGAAAGTACCCGTATTGGGCGGAATGAACGGAGTGAAGTTGTCCATGTTGACATAGCTGATACCGGCCACGATGAACAGAACTACCACTGAGGTCTTGATGATAACGATGACCGTGTTGAAGTTAGCGGATTCCTGGATGCCTTTGACAAGCAGCAACGTGATTGCCACCACTATCAGGAAGCCGGGGAGGTTAAACACCGCCGTCACCTCGCTCCCGTCAGCCAGTTTTACCGCCGTCCCCGCGGCCGCACTGAACCTGGCAGGAAACTGAAAGCCGAGATCGGAAAGCAGGCTTACGACATAACCGGACCACCCGACCGCGACCGTTGCGGCCCCGAATGCATACTCCAGGATCAGGTCCCAACCGATGATCCAGGCGACGAACTCGCCCAGCGTCGCGTAGCCGTAAGTGTATGCCGACCCTGCGATCGGGACGGAAGAAGCGAATTCCGAGTAACACAACGCCGCAAATAGGCTGACGATTCCTGCAATAACCATCGAGACGACTACCGCCGGTCCGGCGTGCTTGGCTGCGGCCTGGCCCGTGAGAACGAAGATACCGGTTCCGATGATGGCCCCCACGCCGAGTGCCATAAGACTGTAGGCGCCGAGTGCCCTTTTAAGAGTATGGGCGCCCTCTTCTTTCGATTCGGCAATGATCTTGTCGATCGGTTTTGTTCTGAAAAGTGACATTGATTCCTCCAAACTGGTCAATCGTTAGCGGGTCTCAATTCAGGCTTCGCTGCATTATCTGGTGGCATTAATTCTAAGATCGCGATTTGCTGCAGGGGCCTGAGAGTAGAGATTTCACGACATAATAGATCATTTCTTGTCTGCGAACACAAAAAATCCCGGAGAATCTTTCGAAACTTCGAAAAACTCCCCGGGAAATGTGATTGCTCTAAGCGTCTTTGATCGCTTCCATATATCTCTTCAGTTCTTCCTTGACCTTAGGGAACAGGATCAGCAGACCGATCATGTTCGGGAAGACGAGCGCCAGGATCATCGCGTCCGAGAACTTGATCACCGCCTCAAGCTGGGCAGCCGCCCCGATCACGACGAACAAAAGGAAGAGCACCTTGAACGAAAGGTCGGCAGCCTTTCCACGCCCGAACAGATACTTCCACGATTGCAGTCCGTAATACGACCACGAGATCATCGTCGAGAACGCGAAGAGGAAGATCGCCAGCGTAAGAACATACGGGAACCAGGGAAGCACGTCCGCGAATGCCGCCGAGGTCAGGTCGACCCCTCCGACCGTGGTTCCGTTGATAACGACTCCCGCCGTGTTTTGCGCGCTGTAGGCGAAGAGCCCGTCCTGATTGAAGACGATGATCACAAGTGCGGTCATCGTGCAGATCACGACGGTGTCGATGAACGGCTCGAGAAGCGCCACGATGCCCTCACTGGCAGGATAGGTCGTGTTGACCGCCGAGTGAGCGATGGCCGCCGAACCCGCACCCGCTTCGTTCGAGAACGCCGCTCTTCGGAAGCCCTGGATCAAAACCCCGGCGATACCGCCGAGCCCAGCCGCAGGGGTAAACGCGCCGTTGATGATCTGCATGAAGGCCTCAGGAATGAAATGGTAGTGACTGAAAATGATGATCAGCGCCGCTCCGACGTAAAGGATCGCCATGAACGGAACGATCTTTTCGGTGACCGCCGCGATGCGCTTGATGCCGCCGATTATCACGAGGCCGACCAGAAACGCGAGGATCAGTCCGATGATCGTCTTCGTGGCTCCGCCCTGGAGGCCTAGCATCGACGTGATCTGGACCGTGGACTGGTTCGCCTGGAAAGCGTTTCCACCACCCAGTGATCCGCCCACACAGACGATCGCGAAGATGACGGCGAGGACCTTTCCGAGTCCCCCGAGCCCTCTTTCCTTGAGGCCCTTTGATAGATAGTACATTGGGCCGCCGTAAACGGTGCCGTCCGCCTCAAGGTCCCTGTACTTGACGCCGAGCGTGCACTCGACGAATTTCGAAGACATTCCGAGAAGACCGGCGAGGATCATCCAGAACGTCGCACCCGGGCCGCCGATCGATATCGCGACTGCGACTCCGGCGATATTTCCCAATCCGACAGTTCCCGACACCGCGGTCGCAAGCGCCTGAAAATGGCTGACCTCGCCGGCGATGCCTTCCTGGCGGATAGTGTCCGGTATGTCGCCTTCGACCACGTTAAGCGTGGATGTAGTGACCGGGGCATCGCCTTTTTCGATCTCGTCAAAATGTCCGCGCACGACGCGGATTGCCAGAGGGAACCCTCTAATGTTGATAAACCCGAAATACACAGTGAAGAATGATGCGCCCGCTATGAGCAGGATCAGGACGATAGGGACCTCAAACCCGCCGAGGGAAACCGGATAAAGGACGATCGACTCCCATGCCGTCGCAACCGGGTCAAAAGCGTCATTGATCCGTTCATCCAGGCCCTTTTCTGCTGCTTGTTGGGCGAGAGCGACAGCCGGAAGCAAGAGTGCGAGCAATCCGGTACAAAAATACTTCACTATTTTGTGGTTCATCATAGGCGCAAAAACCTTCCTTCAAATTGAACGTGTATTTATTTGCGGCAGTATCTTGAGTTCCGGGACCCTTGTGCCAAAAGAGTGGAGAAGTGGCACTCGGACGAGATGGCTTTACCCGGCGATAAGGCTCACATATTTTGGGATTATACCGATTTACGATGGCATGTCGAGTATTAAGCCGATAATATAATGCCCGGAAGCGGTCTGCAGAAGGCTTTAACGTGTGATTCCGGGCACTTCAAGAGACGAAATAACCTGTTTGGAGGAATGTGAACTTGGAAACAGAATCCGCAAGATCATCCGGTCGCGAAACCGGTAATGGCGATATGCCGTTTGACCAGTTTCGGCGCTTCGGCGGCGAGGTCGTGGAGAGGCTCGCGAGGTACTTTGAGGAGATGGAGACCCTTCCAGTACTCTCGCAGATCGAGCCTGGCTCCCTCAAGGAAGCACTTCCGATATCCCCGCCTGAAACCGGCGAGGATTTTTCAGACGTACTGCGCGACGTCGAGGACCTGATCTTCCCGGCGGTCACTCATTGGAACCATCCCAATTTTCACGGTCTTTTCTCGACGTCATCGAGTTCCGTCGGTGTTTTCGCGGATATGTTCGCGTCCGCCTTCGATATGAAGGCGATGCTCTGGCGCACCGCGCCCGCGTCGACCGAACTCGACGAGGTGGTCCTGGAATGGCTCAGCCAGATGTCGGGCCTGCCGGAGGGTCTGAAAGGCATAATTTACGACACCGCCTCCGTTTCCACGCTTCACGCGATCGCCATGGCGCGGGAACAGCTCGGCTTGGACATTCGCGAAAAAGGGATGAGCGGCCGCCCGGACCTGCCTCTGCTGCGGGTCTACTGTTCCGAACACACGCATTCTTCGATAGAAAAGGCGTTGATCACGCTCGGTCTCGGACAAAGGTCGCTTGTGAAGATCCCTGCTGATGAGAAGTTCAAGGTCCGGACAGATCTGCTGGCTGAAGCGATCGAAAGGGACATTGCCGAGGGATATCTGCCGTGTTGTGTCATCGCGACAGTCGGGACGACGTCAACGACCAGTGTCGACGATGTCAAAACTATCGGCAGGATCTGTAGTGAGAGGGGCATCTTCTTTCATGTCGATATGGCATATGCCGGTTCTGCGATGATCGTGCCGGAGCTTCGGCACCACATTGAAGGAATAGAAACAGCGGATTCGATCGTCACAAATCCTCACAAATGGCTGTTCACGCCTTTCGATCTTTCCGTACTTTATGTGAAGGACATAGAGTTGTTGAAGAAGACGTTTTCGCTCGTGCCCGAGTACCTGACGGTCGGGGGCAATGTCGAAAACCAGATGGACTATGGAATACAGCTTGGGCGAAGGTTTCGTTCAATGAAGCTCTGGTTCGTGATGCGGTACTTCGGGCGGCAAGGAATGGTTTCGAGGATCCGCGAGCATTGCAGGCTTGCTCAACTGTTCGTTTCGAAGGTTGAGGAATCCGCCGGATTTGAGTTGATGGCAGATGTTCCGTTCGCTCTCGTTTGTTTCCGCGCGTGTCCCGAAGGGATCGAAGATCTCGATGAGTTGAACGAAAGGCTGATGAACGCGGTCAACGAAACTGGAGAAGCGTACATTTCCCACACGAAACTCAACGGCGAATTCGTCCTGCGGCTTTCAGTCGGCTCGATCCGCGTCGAGGATCGGCACATCGAGAAGGTCTGGGCGCTGTTGAACGAGACCCTCAATCAGATCAGCTAGTTCTAGTCGTTGCCTGCCTTCTCAATTGCGCGCGCGCCTGTTGCCCTTTCTCGCCAATCTCTTATTTGCGCCTTTGCGTCTTTGCGGGAACCTCTTTCCCACGTTTACCTTCAAAGGCCATTTACTACCCTGCGCAATCCATCCTTGATCAGGTTCTCATTAAAGTTGATAAGAAGACCTAACTTCTTGTCAGCGAGCCGCAGGTAAGTTCGAAGCTGTTTAAGATGAACAGGGGCGATGCCCTCAACAGACTTTATTTCCACAATGACCCTTCGGTTGACGATCAAGTCAGCCCTGAAGCCAACCTCAATCTTATCGTCGTCAATATAGACGGGTATTGCCTTCTGAACTTCGACATAGAATCCTTTTTCTCTAAGCTGGTGGTCAAGCATTTTTTCGTAGACCGATTCCAGCAGACCGGGACCCATTGTGTCGTGAATTTCGAATGCTGTATTCACGATTACTTTCGCGATTTGATTTTCATGCACTGTGAGAGCTCCTCAATACTGAGTGGGATTTGAGGACCTTTGTAGTTAGCCGATTCTATAAGAATTGATATTTCAGGAAAAGGAGCGCGTTGCTTCAACGCAGATTCCCGCGAATAGGAAAAGAAGAGGTTCCCGCAAAGACGCAAAGGCAGGCGCAAAGAAGAGATTTCCATACAGATCAGGGCACAGCGGAAAGGCAAAAACACCCGCTAAATCGTCGGAAGTTTATCTTCAGGCTTACTGCTTTGCAGTTCCAGCGTATTCCATCGTCTCATTGCCGAACGAGCCGTAGACCTCCTGCTTAACGAGTCCGACCTTTGGGGAGTACCATCTGGAAAGCTTGATTGTCTGTTTCGGCGCCTTTGTTCCCTTGACCGTGATCATTATGTCGATCTCTGCATCGACCCTGGCTGCGTCAAACTCTCCTCCCTTCACCTTTACCGTTTCATGTTCCGCTACAAGCTGATTCGTAATACTCACAGTCCCGTCGGCACTGGCGGTAACAGGCCCCGCCTTGATGTTTGCTTTTATCTTGTAGTCGCTGTTCCACTCATCGCCTTTCTTCCAAGAAGCGGGAATAGTGGTTCCGGAGCTTTCGACCGTTTCCATTGTGAAATTCCCGGATTTCATATCGATCATGTTTTCGTACTGTGCCGTACGGATCCCTTCATCAGTGCATTTCCAGGGCGTCGTGACGGTCGTGCCGGAGGAAAGCGTGCGTGTTTCGGTAAACGAACCTCCTTCGGGTGCTCCTTGCGTCAATGTCATTTCCGCGTCTTGCTCACCGATCTTCGAACTGAGTACATATTTCTTCTTCACACCGGGTTCTATCGGATAGTACTGATTCACACAAGGGCCGCTGGCGGCATCCGGGCCAGATTCGCCGGTGGATCGGCTACCGGGCGCTGCAGGGGCTTTATCTTCGGTTCCCGCGGCGGCGGTATTGCCGTCCGAATTCGTGCCCGAGCCGCCCATCAGCCCGCATCCGAGGGACGCGAAAGCGATGGTTCCTGCGAGCAGTACCAAAACGAACTCCTTGGCAATTATTGTCCTTGGATTTGTGTCGCCTTTCTGCCGGCGGGACATGACGTAAAATCTATTCATTGATCTGCTCCTGTTGCTGGGAAATTGAAGGCGGCCAGGGCCGCAATCCGAAACGCTCCGAAAGTATCACAGGCCGGCAGACGTCACAAACTTGTTGCCGCGCCGTTCCGGCCATATTTACAAGAGGCCCCGGATGTCGCAGACTTATCGTAAGATATGAGATTCACGAAAGAAACCTTCATCGCGGCGCCGGCCAGGCGTGTTTTTGATTTTCACGAATTGCCCGACGCCTTTGAGCGGCTTTTGCCTCCCTGGGAGAACGCAAGGATAGTCCAGAAGGCCGACATTTCTAAGCTCGGCTCAAGGGCGATCATCGAGCAAAAGGTCCTGGGCCTCATCCCGTCCCGATGGGTCGCGGAACACACTGCCTACGAACCTCCCGAGATGTTTGAGGACGTTCAGGTTTCCGGTCCTTTCGCGAGTTGGAGGCATCGTCATATTTTCAAGCCTGAGGGCGAGGGAGCGCTCCTGATCGATGACATCGAGTACGAACCTCCGATGTGGTTCCTGGGGTCTCTCGCTGACCCTTTGTTCATCAGGCCGAAGATCGAGAAGATGTTCGAATTCCGCCATTCTGTGACCAAGGACTGGTGCGAACGCGGCGAAGGCTGATGCGATCAATCGTAATTTTTTGGAATCGCGCCTCTTTCGTGTACCTTTGGAGGGATACTTAATGCTTATCCATATAGTGGTTTGGAAATACCGTGAAGACGTTCCGTTGGATGTCCGGGAGGCACACGTCGCGAGTCTTAAGGCGCTGGACGGTCTTGTGCCCGGAATGCTCAGGTTCGAGGTCGGCTCGGATATCCTGCATCTTGAGAGATCTTATGACACGGGCCTAGCCTCCGCGTTTGCCGACAAGGACGCGCTTGAAGCGTACACGGTCCATGAGTCGCACCAGCGGGTAGCGGGAATGGGGAAGACCATTTCCGCTCATGTCGCATCGGTAGATTTTCTTTATTGATCAAATGAGCTTCTTGCTAGTAAAACGAATCGCTTTGGTGCTCCTGGTTCTGGGTGTACTCCTCCAGATCCCTTTTGCCGTCAACCGTTTCCGTACGGCCAGGCTCGCCTCAACCATCGAGCAAATGGCTTCGGCGAGGACCGCCGTGCCGGACAAGGGCTTTCGTGATTACAAAGGGGTCTTCCATGTACATTCGTTTCTCGGCGGCCATAGCACAGGAACATTCGACGAGCTGATCTCAGCGGCAGAATCCAATGGCCTTGACTTCGTAGTGATGACCGAACACGTGTCGAGCCTTTTCGATTCGGCTTCCAGCACGTTGAACGGTAAGCATGGAAGGGCGCTCTGGATCGGAGGGAACGAGATCTCTACGGCTGACGGAGACCGGTTCCTGGTTCTGGACGGTTTTGACGGGCTCGAAGCACTTGGCCGCAAGTCGACCAGGGACTTCCTTGCCGAGGTTCACGATCGGGGAAAGTTCGCCGTAATAGCATATCCCGAAATTTTCCGGTCGTGGGACGAAAAATCGGACGGATTCGAAGTGTTTAGCTTGAACACGAACGCAAAGAATATGAACCCGCTGCTCTTCTTCTTTGACGCCCTGTGGTCTTACGGCGCATATCCGGAACTAACGCTCGCAAAGTACGTGAAGAGGCCCACTGAAGATCTTGGGCGATACGACACATTGGCGCAAAAAGGAGAACCCGCTCTGTTCGGCGGAAACGACGCCCACTCCAACATAGGTTTCCATATCGGCGACGAAGCGAACAACCGTTGGATAGATCTGCAGTATGACCGGTATGGAATGGTCTTCCGAGTACTTCGAACACACGTACTCTTGCGCGACGGGATCGAACTTGACCGGGAGAGTCTTATGCAGGCCCTCAAGAACGGAAACTCGTACATCTCTTTTGACGTCCTTGGTGACCCTTCCGGGTTTGCCTTTTACGCTATGACAAATGACGGGCCTGTGATGATGGGGGATACGGCAGGCCCGGTCGATGGGTCAACGCCGGAGAAGGTTCTGGTGGCTGAATCGCCTCTGAAAGCGCGTATCGTGATCCTGAAAGATGGTGTTCCCGTGTTTGAGGTAAAGAGCACGAACCGGGCAGAATATCGCCCGCGTGAAGACGGCGCATATCGAACCGAAATTTACCTCGATTCGCTCGGGAGCCCTTTTGAAAGTGTTCCGTGGATAATGTCGAACCCGGTTTTCGTACGGTAAGCGGGGCGTGAAGGCCGCTTTGCCACCCAAGCCAACGAAACAAAATGATGTCACATCATAGTGTGGCATTAAGCAAGGAAATCAAGCTGGGTCAATTAATTGAGACAATGAATAACATCAAGATCAGGGTGTTCCGCGCCTTCGTGTTCGCAGCGGCGGTCGCAGGAGCTCTAAATTCAGTATCCGCTCAACAGGTCGTCAGATCCCCGTTCGACGTCACGAACTACAAGATGGACGTTGCGCTCAAGCCCGAGCAAAACCGCATCGACGCAGTCGTCGATGTAGACTTGGTGCCGAAGGCAGACACTCGTGTGATCACATTCGAGATGAACGGGTCGCTTGTGATTGAGAGTATCTCCCGGGTTGGGGATCAGCCGGACGCGAAACCAGTGAAGGCGAAGGATCCCGCCGCCGTGATCCCGGGCGTGACCTTCGTTCAGGACAGGGTCGGCGTAAGTGATCTGGGACCCAGTGTCAGAATAGACCTTGGCGAGAACGTGACGGCTGAAACTCCTGTAAAGCTGAGATTCAAGTACGGCGGAATTCTCGTCACTCCCGAGGGCGGGCCGCTCTTGACGAAAAGGCTTGCGTTTATAGGTCCCAACGACGGGTATTTGATGTACGCCTCTCGTTGGTTCCCGTTTCACGATTACGCGTCGGACAAGGCGACGTCCGACATCACGATCGCACTGCCCAAGTCATTCCAGGTCGTCGGACACAGTGACATCCCACCGCTGAACGCGGGCGGCAAGTTCAGATTTGTCCGCAGCGAACCCGGGCTCATAGGGAATTTCACGTATGGAAGATATGCGACGAAAACACTGAAATTCGGGGACTTCGAACTGAATTTTTACACAAAGCAGGGCGTCGAAGAACTCGTGGACAGGTACGCGGAGACTATCGGAAAGGCGATGGAGTATTACTCCGGCCGTTGGGGAGCGCCTTCGATGGGAAGCAAGATGATCGTCGTCCAGATTGACGATGAAAGCCTTGAGTATTATTCGCAGGAAGGTATGTTGTTCCTCGCGAACCGTTTGTTCGACGGCGCCCGTGAAGTGACCTTTGAGAGGCTTCAGAGGGAGACCGCATTCCAGTGGTGGGGACTGACGGTCGGGCTGAAATCATTTGACGACGCATGGCTTTCGCAGGGGCTTGCAGAGTACTCGGCCTTCTCCCTTCGCGAAAGCACTCTTACCGGGGCGTCGCTGGACAGCCTGCGAAGAGAGCTCTTGGAAAAGGCACTTACATTCGAACAGACCGCTTCGTTGGGTCGAACGCCTGCTTCGCTTGATGACCAGTCCGTCGCCTATCAATACATCATGTTCGCCAAGGGCGCATTCATATTCAAACTCCTGAGGGACACGTTGGGAGCACAGAAGTTCGACCAGCTTCTCCGGACGTTTCTTCAGAAATACAGGGACAAGAACGCCTCTATATATGATTTCGAGAATCTCGCCGACGAGATATCCGGCAAGAAACTTAGGTATTTCTTCGCCCGTTGGGTGGAAGGGACCGGCGTACCGGAGTTTGAGGCTGACTACCTCATTCTTCGCACACGTGAGGGTAAGTTCATTACACGAGGCACCGTAAAAGAGAATTACGACAATCTCCAGTTACCCGTCGAACTTCAATTGCGGGCGGAAGGGCAGGGAAGGGTCGCCGATGTCGAAGTATTCATTGAGGACGCAAGCGCAGATTTCAACATAGAATCTGAGGGCAAGCCGATCGAGCTGATCATCGATCCGAAATACAAACTTCTGCGCATTTCCGACGATCTTCGTATCTCATCGATCGCCAGGCGAGGGATCGAGCAGTTCAAGGAAGGAAATTATGTCGAGGCGCAGCAGCAGTTCGAGGCGGCACTCAAACTGGACCGTTCGAACGCCTGGATCTATTACC
>JAHEEZ010000298.1 GCA_024640445.1 Acidobacteriota bacterium
CCTTTTGGGCACGCTCCCTGACGGTCGCGTTTCCGCCAGCCGTCTCCTGTCTCCTGTCTTCTGTCTCCTGCCCTTTTGGGCACGCTCCCTGACGGTCGCGTTTCTGCCTCCTGTCTCCTGTCTCTTTCGCTCCGCTCATGGGCAGGGACAAGCCCTGCCCCTACAATTCCTTCTGTCTTCTGTCTCCTTTCTTGCCCTCCCGCGCTTTTTCGTTTAATTTACTTCCATCTCACTTCCGGAAAACCGCTTTCCGGAAAATTCTCACGCGTTTCATGCAACATTACGTGTTGCATCTATGAAACACTTCTGCTACACTTCCTCCAACCTCACGAAATCACTCACATTTCTTCGGAGGAGGAACGTAGACCAAATGACACAAATGGGGACGGTAACAATGAGTATGGATAAAGGAAAGGCCATCGAAGCGGCCTTGTCTCAAATAGAAAAGAAATTTGGAAAGGGCGCGATAATGCGCCTCGGCGAAAGGCCCGCGGAGGACGTCAAGGCGATCTCCACAAGGTGCCTCAGCCTCGACGCCGCGATCGGAGTCGGGGGATTCCCGCGCGGAAGGATAATCGAGGTCTACGGCCCGGAAAGCTCCGGAAAGACCACGCTCGCATTGCAGGTCGTGGCCGAAGCACAGAGAGGGGGCGGCATCGCGGCGTACATAGATGCGGAACACGCGCTCGACCCGATCTATGCCGGAAAGCTGGGCGTCAACGTTGACGACATGCTCATCTCTCAGCCCGATTCGGGCGAGCAGGCGCTTGAGATAGCCGAAACCCTGGCGCGCTCGAACAGCGTCGACGTAATAGTGATCGACTCCGTCGCCGCGCTCGTGCCGAGGGCGGAACTCGACGGGGAGATGGGCGATTCGCATATGGGCCTCCAGGCCCGGCTGATGTCGCAGGCACTCAGAAAACTGACGGCGATAGTCTCGAATTCGAAGACCTGCTTCATCTTCATCAACCAGCTGAGGCAAAAGATCGGTGTCTTCTTCGGTTCTCCGGAGACGACCACCGGTGGAAAGGCTCTGAAGTTCTACGCGAGTCTCCGTTTGGACATACGCCGCATCGGCGCGATCAAGGAAGGCGACCAGATGGTCGGCAACCGTACGCGCGTGAAGGTTGTGAAGAACAAGGTGGCTCCGCCGTTCAACGAATGCGAGTTCGACATTATGTACGGAGAGGGCATTTCGCAGGAAGGCGACCTTCTGGACCTTGCGGTCGAGAACGGGGTCGTCCAGAAGAGCGGGGCGTGGTTCTCTTACGGCGAGGAAAGGCTCGGACAGGGCCGCGAGAAGGTGCGCGCGTTCCTCAAGGAGGACGCGGGGATCTTTGAACAGATAGATCGCGACGTGAAGATCAAACTCGGTTTGATCGCGGATGAGACGGCAAAAGAAGAACCCGAAGAAAAAGCAGAGACCGCGGCAGGTTAAGACCGCGGACCGCTCAAGAAGCATAAGAGGCCCCGGGGACCGCAGCTAATTGCTGTCGGACTTGCGGGGTCTTCCCAACGGATCTCTTCTCACGTTTGCGTTCTTCGTATTCGAATTGGAAGCGGGCACCTGATTGACTACATTGGCATCTATGTCCGTTCGCTTCAATTGACGACGGATGGTCTCTTCATCGGGAATTCCCGGAGTCGGAGTGGCGCCCTTCGGAAGGTTCTTGGCGGCATTGCTGTTTGCAGGGATCCCTGGAGTAGTGGCGGGACCGCCGGGCACAGTGTTGACACCGCTATTCGCCGGAATGCCCGGAGTCGAGTTCGTGCCGGTCTCAAGCGGCCTGGTGTTTATGCCTTCAGGCATTTCACCCGATTCTCCGGAGGAATTCTGTCCGCTTCCGCCTCCGCAGCCGAACGCGAGAACCGCCGCAGAAAGAAGTGCGGAAACTATCAGGATCTGTTTCATATAAATTAGTGCCGGATTATCTGCCCTTAAATTAGCAGTGCCGGCTTGAGTGACGATCCGCCGGAAGACAGCGGCCGCAAACAAACCGGCACGGGCAGGTTCTATCAAACGGGCTTCGGAAGGTAATGCAGCCGACATTGGCAAGCGACTGCTAATTCGGAATTATAGACCTCTGACATTTATTGTCAACCACTTTTTTGCCCATTTTTATTGATTTTCACGCATTTATTTAATCTTTTGCTTTAAGGCTTCCCGCCATTTGACATCACCAAACCGCTTATTTACACTATGTGACTTGCCCTGATGGTATCAGGGCAAAAGACCGAGAGGCCAGGTAGCTCAGTTGGTAGAGCAGCGGACTGAAAATCCGCGTGTCGGCGGTTCGACTCCGTCCCTGGCCACCAAGACATTGACCATCGATCAACTCTCATTGATCAATGGTCTTTTTTGTTTTTGGGCGGTGACGATGTCCCAACTTGTGGCGCCAAAGGATCGGTTCGTCCGACCAACTTCAGTTTGTCGCTTTCCTTGAACGATTCTCTTGCGGCTATGCCGCTTCGATGTGCGGAACGGCTTGTCCGACGAACTATAGTTTGTCGCTCCCCAATTTGCGTGACGATAATTACGAGTTTATAGCAGCGCTTCGCGCTGCCCGCGCCGCTCATGTGCAGCTGATACCAAAATGTGTCTTTGTGGGCAGTTTTTCATCTAACCCGTCTAGCTAATCAAAACTTAAGATCTCCCATTTGATCGTTGCGTATTTGGGAATGTTGTACAACGCGCCGAAACCGAAAAACTCACCCTCTCCAGTACTTCCGACCTTTGTCCGGTCAAATCTCTTCAGCTTTATTGCAAGATTATGATTTTTGTCACGTAATTCCCGGTCGTCCGCGTATCCGTAAGATTTATCGCTCCAGAAGCCACCGTAGGGGATGATATGCATTCCGGTCAGCAATTCCCAATAATCGTCTCCGCTGACATACCAGCGATAGACAAGATCAAATGTCGCCTCCAGTTTGCCGTATTTGATCTTAACTGTTGTTGTCTCTGCCATATTTCCTCCAGATCTTAACTAATTCGTGTTTCAACAAATGGGACATAGACGCCTTTTCAATCTCCGGTGAAATTTTGTCCTCATATATAAATTCGAAATTTTTCCGCGAAAACTATCATTTTTTTTAAATAGTCTTCGTTCTCCTCAGAAAAGAATGCGGAGACCGTTAGCTTTCGGTCTCCGCACCCCTTCACCGGCCCCTATACCGGTGATGCAATTCGGCAGATTATTCTTCGGCCGTTGAAAGAAGATGGACGGTACGTCGCATCGTGGGGACTCTGTCCTTTTGCTGTGATCGTCTTATTAATTGGTACAGGAACAGGACAAAATTACGGTTTCGGGCACAACAGGCCTTCAAGCGAAAAAGGCGGCCACTTGTACGCCTCGATATGCGGAACGGCTTGTCCGACGAACTAAAGGAATTCGGCCAAACGGCGGGTCGTCGCCATAGGCGACGCACATCTCGCGTTGTGGTTGTTCGCCCCTTTCAGGGACGACTTGTGTTTTGCATTGATACGCAGGGCTGCGGCCTGCTGCCTTACCCTACGCTTTATTGTCGGTCTCCGAAGGAGACCGATCATTCTCTTCTATCTGAGGGGCGCCTGACTTGAACTCGCCGGCGCGTTCGTAGTTTACGAAGAGGACTTCGTTCGGGGTGACCTGGGATTGGGCCAGATTGCCAACGTCTCTCGTACTACCTGTCCCGGCGTCTCGTCCGCATAGCCGAAAGACCATCCGCCGTGACTGAAGCCGTCGCCGTCGTTTTCTTCGTTCTGAATGACACCGTGGAGTGTCATGAATTCAGCTGCAATTACCTTTCTCATTATTTTGACCCCTTTTCCTCTGGCAATAACCCGAGCTGCTTCATGACTGTGGCGAAATCGTAGTATTCCTTATAACTTGAGACCCGACCGTTGTGAACCTCGATGACGCTGATGCCACGCACTGAAAAGTTTTTGCCGGTCTTGAAGATGCCCTTATCGATTCCGCTCCATACCCACTCTACAGCCCCGCCTCCCTTGTAAAAGGAACTGCCTACCACCTCGAGCTTAAAGTCCGCAACGTCTCGAAATGCATCGGAGACCCACTTGCGGATATCATCGCTTCCCTGGTTAACCTGACCAACGGCTACGTCCTCATACAGTGCGTCGGAGTGGAAGGCCGCGACTACCTTTTCGGCATCCCGAGA
>JAHEEZ010000073.1 GCA_024640445.1 Acidobacteriota bacterium
ATTCGGATTCTTCCTGCTGTGGCTCTTCGACAGGTTCTCGGAATCCGTGATCGACATGTTCGGACGGTTGATGGATTTTCGTCTTTTTCCAAAAAAGGTCCGAAGGATAATCCTGAGCTTGATGAACCAGCTTGCGTTCTCGCTTGGAATGCTCCGCGATTGGCGCGAGGTGACGGCAATCGCGCTGTGGACGTTTGCGCTGTGGATCGCCGTCGCGGTGCCGACGTGGCTCGTGATGCTGGCTTTCGATCTTCCGCTTGGGTTCAGCGACGCCCTGTTCGTAATGGGCTGGGCGGCTGTCGGTTCTTTGGTTCCCACCCCGGGAGGCGCGGCTGGCGCGTTCCATATGGCCACTGCCGGAGGTCTCATTTTTCTCAACACTGCTCGCGACCAGGCCGTGGCCGTATCGATCGTCTTGCACCTAGTGTATTTCGCCCCTGCAGTAGTATTTGGGTTATACTACTTTTTACGCGGTGATATCAGCCTCGCCGGCATACGGCATTTGCTCTCTTCGGTCGTTTCGGTCGAGGAGATCGAAAAGGATGAGGATAAACTTGTTCTCAGAGACTGAAAGCCGCTAGTCGGGACGACGGATCCAGACTGCTTTTTCAAGATCCAATAAGGCATAACATTATGAGATGCCCATTCTGCGGGAACATTGAGGACAAGGTAGTGGATTCGAGGGAATCCAAAGATGCGGATTCCATCCGCAGGCGGCGGGAGTGCCTCTCGTGCACGCGCAGGTTTACCTCTTACGAACGGATCGATGAGATACCGTACATGGTCGTTAAAAAGGACGGTCGCCGAGAGACGTTCGAGAGGAAAAAGCTGATGTCCGGCCTGTTGCGGGCGAGTGAAAAACGTCCGATTTCAGCGGTTCAGCTAGAAGCGATCGTCGATGCGGTTGAAAAGTTCGTTCAGGATTCTCCGGACAGGGAAAGGCCGACGAGCGACCTCGGTAAGATAATAATGAGGGAACTTAAGAAAATGGACAAGGTCGCCTACGTGAGGTTCGCGTCCGTCTATCTTGAATTCGAGGATGTATCCGAGTTCATGACAGAGCTTAAGTACCTTGTACGGTCACGAAAGCCCAGAAAGAAATCGAAGAAGAGCGCATAGCGACTGCTGGAACGGAGGATCGACATGAGCCAATCACGTGTGAAAGTGGTAGGAACGATCGCAAACCTGGAAAAGCTGGAGCTCCAGAGGCTCAAGGCCAAGGTGGAAAGACTCGTTTCGGCACTTGATGAGGCATTGGAGGCTGAAGCTTCGGAGAGTTACGATTCCTTTTTGCCGTCGGTCGACATTTTCGAAAACAGTGAACTCGTCAGCGTGCTTGTGGAATTGCCGGGTGTACCGAGCGACGCAATTGAGCTGACGGTGACCGCGAAGGACATTACGATCTCGGGAGAGAAACAGCATTCGAGTACGACAAGGAAGGCGGTGTCGCATTTTTGCTGTGAACGGAGATACGGACGGTTTCACCGGCGGATACTTCTCCGATGGGCGGTGAACATCAACGAGGTCCGGGCGGAAATGAGCGACGGCGTGCTTCACATCATGCTTCCGAAGCTTGTTGACAGGCGCGGAAAATCTGTGAGGGTCCCGATCGAGGCTGAAGACCGGGACGAGGCCTGACCATTATCAAGCTGATACCGTTATGGGAGCCGCGGATATTTGCAATATCTGCGGCTTGCCTTTTTGCCCTTTCTTTCCAATTTAACTAATATTATTTACTTATGGATGAGCTTGGAGATTTCTCTGAACAACTCGATGAATCCGAGGTTGGCGAAACACTAATGCAGATCCCGGATGACCTTCCGGTGCTGCCGCTTCGCGACATCGTAATTTACCCGTTTATGATCGTTCCCCTCTTCGTTTCAAGGGACCGCTCAATAAAGGCGGTCGACGAGGCGTTGAGCCGCAACCGGATGATCCTCCTTGTCTCGCAAAAGGATGCAGATAAAGAAGATCCGGGAACAGATGACGTGTTCAAAGTTGGCACCGTCGCGGTAATAATGAGAATGCTGAAGCTGCCCGACGGCCGCATCAGGATACTTACTCAGGGCCTCTCACGGGCGATGCTCAAGTCACTTAACGACGAAGGAGAGTTCGCCACTGCGAAGATAACCCCTGTTTCCGAACCCGCCGCCGCCAAGGAATCCCTCGAAGTCGAAGCGTTGGTCAGGAATGTCAGGGCTGCCATGGAGAAAGCGGCAGGCCTTGGCAAGAATATCTCGCCCGAAGTCCTCGCGATAATCGCAAATCTTGAAGACGCCGGAAGGCTGGCGGATCTGTGCGCTTCGAATATTGAACTCAAGGTAGATGATGCCCAGTCGGTACTAGACATTTTCGAGCCGGTCGAACGATTGCGAAGGGTCAACGATCTGCTGAGCAAAGAGATAGATGTCCTGACGGTTCAGCAGGAGATCAACACGCAGGCGCGTGGTGAGATCGACCGTTCGCAGAGGGAATACTTCCTTCGGCAACAGCTCAAGGCGATCCAGGCGGAACTCGGTGAGGGAAATGAGCTTTCTGAAGAGATCGACCTTTACCGCGAAAGAATCTACGAAGCCAGGATGCCCGAATCGGCAGAGGAAGAAACGGTCCGCCAGCTCAAGAAGCTTGAACGGATGCATCCCGACACGGCTGAGACCGCGACGCTCAGGAACTGGCTGGACATAATGACCACACTCCCGTGGTCAAAGTCCTCGAAAGACAATCTCGACTTGAACAAGGCTCAGGCGATTCTTGACGAAGATCACTTCGGGCTTGAAAAGGTCAAAGAGCGTATCATTGAGGCCCTCGCGGTCAGAAAGCTCAAAGAGAAGCCAAAGGGATCGATACTGTGCCTTGTCGGCCCCCCGGGTGTCGGCAAGACGTCCCTTGGACGTTCGATCGCGCGGGCTCTGAACCGCAAGTTCGTCAGGCTAAGCCTCGGCGGGCTTCACGATGAAGCTGAGATCAGGGGCCACCGTCGCACCTATGTTGGGGCGATGCCCGGAAGGATAATACAGGCCATACAGCAAGCGGAGACCAACAATCCCCTCATCATGCTCGACGAGATCGACAAGGTCGGGGCGGATTTTCGCGGCGATCCTAGCTCAGCACTTCTCGAGGTCCTCGATCCCGAGCAGAACTTCGCCTTCCGCGACAACTACCTGGGCGTCACGTTTGATCTTTCCAACGTCATTTTTATGACGACGGCGAACATGCTGGATACGATCCAACCCGCTCTCAGGGACAGGATGGAAAAGATCCAGCTATCGGGCTATACAGAAGAGGAGAAGCTTGAGATCGCGAAACGCCACCTTGTGCCAAAGCAGGTAGAAGAAAACGGATTGATGAAGAAAGACGTCCGTTTCGCCGATACGGCGCTGCGGGCGATCACCTCCGAATACACGCAGGAAGCCGGCCTTCGCCAGCTTGAGCGCGAGATCGGCAACATTTGCAGAAAGGTCGCGCGGAAAAAGGCTGTGCGGGGAAAACGATTCAAGACGGTACGCGTCAACAAATCAAACGTTCCCGACTTTCTCGGCACATCGAAGGTTTTTCCCGAAGAGGCTCTCAAGAAGAACGCGATCGGGATCGTTGTCGGACTCGCCTGGACCGCGTTTGGGGGAGATATTCTTTTCATCGAGGCTCTCAAGACAAAAGGGAAGGGCAAGCTGCAACTTACAGGTCAGCTCGGAGAGGTGATGCAGGAATCCGCACAGGCGGCGTATTCATACGCCAAAGCGAACGCTTCGAGCCTTGGGATCGACGAGGACGACTTCGAGAAGTACGATATTCACGTGCATATTCCGGAAGGTGCAATACCGAAGGACGGCCCTTCCGCAGGCATAACGATGGCAACGGCAGTGGTCTCGGCACTTTCTAACAGGCCTGTTCGAAAAGACGTGGCTATGACGGGTGAGATCACGTTGCGAGGAAATGTGCTGCCCATTGGAGGGGTCAAAGAAAAGCTGCTGGCGGCGCGTCGTGCGAAGATCAAGACGGTTATCCTCCCGGCCCAGAATAAGAGGAATCTTGTAGATCTTCCTGAAGAAGTGTCGCGGGACCTTACTTTCATATTCGTTGATCACGTGAGGAAGGTGTTCGATTCGGCATTGCTCGCGCCGGTCCGGAAGAGGGCACCTGGATCGGTAGCGGGATCATAGCGATCATGACGGCATTTAGATGCCGGTCTTTGGTTCGGCGAGAAGACCTTGCAGGGACCGGAACTCTAGATTTTATCGGGGTTTATAACGTTGACATGATCGGTTGTGCATGTTAGTTTAGGAAGGATGCGAAGTCCGCTTTGGCGGGGTGGATTTCACTAAAAAGGAACCTTTAAGAATCATTATCGTTAAAGTCAGAAATTAAGAAGCTGATACGTCTCCGGATTGGATTCGGGCACGGCTACATTTTTATGCGGTTTTATTCCAACAATACAAGATTCAACACTCGCCTTTTCTCTCTCGCAGTTCTGCTTCTTTTGACAGGCCTTTCGTCGGTGCCTGTGTTCGCACAGGTGACGATCAACACGTCCGGAGGCAGGAACGGCGCCAAGACCGAGCAGGCAGAACAGGCGGAGGCAAGGATCCGACAGATCTCTGGCGATTCCGGCAAGTTCTTCAGGCAGGGCCTGGACAAACTCCAGAACAATCAGCGTAACGAAGCGAGAGAAGAGTTCGACAAGTCTGTCGAGGTCTTTCTTATGTCCGGAGTGAACGTTCAGAGGGACCGCGGTCTCCGGGAATGCTACAACGAACTGATCGAGACTGTTTACAGGATGGAGTTTCCGTCGGGACAGCAGCCGGCAAATCTGCGCAGGCTTTCGACGATCTGTAATTGGGAAATCCGCGATGAGGTCGCGGACGGCATAATGGATATGCTCCGCAGATCGCCCGTCGATCCGGAAGGCGTTGACAGTCTGGCATCGGCAGCAGCCGGGGATGATCAGGCGGATGTTGCTCAACTCGCGATCGGGTTCTCCGATCAGAAGTTCGAGCCTTCACCTCTGGACGATCTTTCGAAGCTCCAGCTTAACGCTGATGAGATCGACGTCGACAGCCCTGAAGCTCAGTATGAGTACGAGGTGATCAGGACCGCGGCGGCGAACAAGTCCCTCGGATTCTCGTTCCAGATGCACAAGCTTGTTCAGCAGTACCTGAACTATTATCGAGGCAGGGGCCGCAGAACGATGGAAGTCGGACTTTACCGGTCCGGGTTCTTTATGACGATGGCGCGTCAGATCTTTCGCGAGGAAAGCGTTCCCGAGAACGTCGCCTGGCTTGGCCAGGTGGAAAGCGCGTGGAAGCCGACGGCGCAGTCCTGGGCGAAGGCCGCGGGACTTTGGCAGTTCATTCCGGGTACAGGGGCTCGTTTTGGACTTAAAAGAACCGCTCACGTGGATGAGAGGCGGAGTTTCGAACAGGCGACCAGGGCGTCCGCTCAGTATCTGAAGTTCCTTGCGAATCGCTACGGCGGAAACTGGGAACTGGCGATGGCCGCGTACAACTGCGGCGAGGGCAATGTGGATCGCGCCATTCGAAGGGCCGGCGTTTCGAATTTCTGGGCTGCATATCCGTATCTTCCGCAAGAGACTCGCAATTACGTGCCGAACATCCTTGCGACGATTCTTATCGCCAACAATCCTCAGCAGTACGGTTTCGGGCATATTCGCCCGGCTCCGAGGCTCCGGTATGACAGATTAAAGGTTCCGCCTTCGACCAGTCTGAATCTGATCGCCCAGGCGTCTGACTCGTCAGTGGATTATCTCAGGTATCTGAATCCCGAACTCAGGACGAATTCGACCCCTCCCGAGCAGTATGTCGTGCGTGTGCCGGCAGGGAAGGCGAACGATGTCGTGGCGATTCTAAAGCGCGGATCGTTTGTTAAGGATGACTCGAAGAGGCTTGCGAATTCCTCGAAGGGTGAAACCTGGGAAAGCATTTCAAACCGTACAGGCGTTACCGTCGCGGAGTTGAAATCGGCTAATCCTGGAATGAAAGTCCCGAGAGGCAAAGTGTTCGTACCGGTGGTCGAAGGTAACAATGTGGCCGCGACCTCTTACACACGGCCTACGACAAAGCCTGTTGTGAAGAAAGACCCGAGCGTAAAGATAGTTAAGGCGAAGTCGGGTGAAACCGTCAAGAAGCTGGCTGAACGTGTCGGAGCGTCTGCTGTTGAGGTTGCGAAGATGAACGGACTTTACGTGAATTCGCGTCTTAACGCGGGCCGGGAGATAAGGGTTCCTACCGGGAAATAGTCAAAATTGCATTTTCGACCTGTTAAAGACCGCACGAAAGTGCGGTCTTTTCAATTTTCATCGACCAATGGTCCGGACTCCTTGCGGCAAGAAAGTTCTTAACCGCTGAGACGCAAAGGCGCGAAGGAATTCTGTAAAGGAATTACGCGTTCAAAGTTCTAATCATGCGCATGGCTACCGCTTCGGGTGCTGATTGCCGCCGGGAAAAAGTCCCGCCCCTAGTCTGCAAGTCGAACAGGAAAAAGCAGCGGACGGGATGGGGCGGCGTCGGATTCGAAGGGGGCGATCTGAAGGTTCAAAAGGTAAAGTCCGTCCACGACATCATCAGGAATGTACGCCAGTTCCGTGACTGTCTTTCCAACGTCGGTTTCAGGCCCTGCGGAGTTGGTTCCGGGCTCGATCTTCCAGAACGCTCTGTGATTGGCGAGTCCTCCGCCGTCGTGGAGCCTGTCGATCGAAGGGAGATCGCAGACCAGATGGTCAATCTTTGTCTCTTCGAGCAGCCCGATCGTCTCGATCGTGAAGTAAGGAGGGATCTCGTCTCTGTAAGCCCTTGAAAGCTTTTCTTCAGAATTGGGAAGCGTCCTGATGATCAGCGCGGAAGCGCCCGCAGCATCTGCTCCAGAAGCGGTAATTGCTTTACGGATCGCACTTGCGGTGATCACCGGATCATAGCCTTCAGCCTCGTTCGGATACGACTCGTCCGATCCGGAGAGGTCCACAGGTGAAACGGAAACAAGCGCTGCGAGGATAAGCGCGTCTCGCAAAGCGTCCCGGACCGAAATCCTCTTTTCGGTGATGTGCCCGACGCATTCCGTATGCGTGCCATTGCAGTGCGGTATCAAGGTCACCTGTTCGAAATTGCAGCTTCCACCTCGCCGCGTGTCGCCGACGAGGTCGCCGTATTCACAAGCTTTCGAGACCGCGGTCTCCACGCCGTACGCATTCGGCTGAGGGCCGCCGAATCTCATCGGGATCGATATGTCGAACGGGTCGGAAAGATCGGCCGAATAAGTGATCCCTGAATTTTGAAAGGTGATCTTCATTTCTCCGGAAACTGATTCCCAAGGGACCGGATCTTTCCCAATACCTCTTCAGGATCCAGCAATGACACATCTTCAACGTCCTTGCAGATCTCCATCAGAAGCCTGTCTTGCGCGTTTCCGCGTTCCATCGCGACCGAATAAGGCAGGTCTTCCCTGAAAGTTACCATCGAGTACTTTGAGAAATAATCGGGCTGGTTCTGCTCAAGCATCGTTTCAAGTTCGCGTTTCCTAACAAAAATGGGGTCCGCGACTGCGTCGCGCATCTCGTAAAAGTTCTCGACCGCCATATCCGCGATCGCATCCGTATTTTGCTTTCGCAGTTCGGAGTACCTCTTGAAGATCTGCTCCCAATCCGTTCCCAGTTCGCCGATCAGTCCGTTCAGCACCCGGCAGTCCTCAAACGAAGCGTTCATCCCTTGTCCGTAGAACGGGACGACCGCGTGCGCCGAATCGCCCAGCAGAAGCGCCTTTCCGCCAGCGTTCCAGGGAAAGCATTTGACGGTGCCAAGATCGCCTGTTGGATTCCCGAAGTATTCTTCGTGAAGATCTTCTATCAGCGGCAAGGAGTCCGGAAAATGGTCCTCGAAGAACGCTTCCAGTGCCGCGTGGGGATCCGGTGTCGCACCGTCCTGACCGTAGGTCCCCGAACCGATCGATGCAAAACTGTTCTCGCCTTCGTGCGCAAGGAACAAGGTACAGGTATAGCTGCCGTCAAAGTTCGGCAGGGCGATCATCATGAACGAATGGCGCGCCCATATGTGGAGCGCGTTCTTTTCCATCCGGAAGCCGCCGCCATCGGCGGGCGGGATCGAAAGCTCTTTGTAACCGTGTTCGAGAAAGTCCTGAGCGTAATTGAACCGCGGGATTCCCCCGTTCATCATCGCCCTGCGGACCGCAGAACCGGCCCCGTCCGTCGCGATCAGCGTCGCGCCTTTGACCGTCCGCTCATCACCGCTTTCTTCATCAAGTATGAAAGCCTCGCCTGTGTCACAGTCGAAATCAACGCACCGCCTGTTAAAGAAGAAACCGCATTCAGGATATTTTTCTGCTTCGTTCATCAACGCGATGTTAAGGCCCGCTCTCGAGACGGAATTTATGTATTCGCCTTCGCGGCCGCTGTAGGGGAGAAGTTTCGTGGCGCCGTTGGTAGAGTGCACGAGGCGGCCATACATGGGCACCGCTTCGCGGAGCATGTACTCGTCCATCCCGACCTCTTTCAGGGCCGCAATGCCGCGGTCGGAAAGCGCGAGGTTGATCGAACGTCCGGCGGCCGCCTCGCTAAGACGCATATCGCCGCGCGCCTCGTACACGTCAACACCGATCCCTCGTTTCGCCAGATAGATGGCAAGCAGGGAACCCGCGAGGCCCGCACCGACGACGATGACTCTTTCATTGCTCATATGCCAACGCCTTCGGTCGTTCCGCCGAGACACCTCTTCAGGATCCTGTAAAAGCCGAACGCATCAGAAAAGTTGTTGTAGAGCGGCACCGGCGCGACCCTGATCACATCCGGTTCGCGCCAGTCCGCGACGACGCCCGCGGAAGTGAGTTCTTCGAACAGCGACCGATTCGCGTCCTCGACCCTTATGGAGAGCTGACAGCCTCTGTGAGCAGTGCGAGACGGCGTAATGACCGTTATCCGTTCGTCGTCGATCTGCTTAAGAAGGAATTCCAGAAATCCTGTCAATTTTTTCGATTTCTCGACCAAAGCCTCCATTCCGGCCTCCGCGAAGATCTCAAGCGAGGCCCGCAATGAAGCCATCTGCAGGATCGGCGGATTCGAGATCTGCCATCCCTCCGCACCCTCGATCGGCACGAAATCCGGCCCCATCAAGAATCGCGTGTCCTTGTCGTGGCCCCACCATCCGGCAAATCTCGGGATGTCAGAATCCTTTGCGTGACGTTCGTGCACGAAGGCGCCCGCAACCGCACCGGGGCCCGCGTTGAGGTATTTGTAACTGCACCAGACTGCGAAATCGGCACCCCAGTCGTGAAGTTTCAGGGGAATGTTCCCAGCAGCGTGCGCGAGATCGAAACCTACCGCGGCGCCCGCTGTGCGTGCTGCGTCGGCAATTCTTGCCATCTCGAACGCCTGTCCCGTGAAGTAGTTCACCCCTCCGAACATAACGAGTGCGAGCGAATCGCCGTATGTTTCTATCGCGGTCTCGATGTCTTCCGTTCGGAGCGTCGTCTCGCCCTCACGAGGCTCCATTTCGATCAGCGCGTCGCCCGGATCGAATCCGTGGAACCGGATCTGCGACTTCACTGCGTACTGGTCTGACGGAAACGCCTTGCCCTCGATCATTATCCGGTACCTTTCCGGTGTCGGACGGTAGAAGGAGACCAGCATCAGGTGAAGGTTGACGGTCAGCGAATTCATCACGACCGTCTCGACAGGCTTTGCGCCGACGACCTCCGCCATCTTTTCCGTAAGGAACTCGTGATACGGAAGCCACGGGTGCTTTGCGTGAAAATGTCCCTCGACGGCGAGGGTTTTCCAGTCTTCGAGTTCCTGGTCAACATATTCCCGCGCCGTCTTTGGCTGAAGGCCGAGCGAATTGCCCGTGAAATAAAGCACTTCATTGCCGTGCCGGGGTATTGGGAAATTGAACTTCTCACGAAACCGGGCGAGAGGATCGGACGCATCGAGCGAACGAGCGAAGTCTTCCGATGCAACAAATTCCATTCTATCCATATGTGTTTAGCGGCCCCTTTTTCCCTACGTAGCAAACCTCTCCTTGTCAATGCCGAGCCAGCGCAATGCGGAGCCGTGAAAGAGTTCGGCAGCGATCTCTCGCGGGAAACCCATCGACTCGATCAGCTTGCCGGGCTCCAGTTCGCCCAGCGGAAACGGGTAGTCCGTTCCGAGCGCGACGTGGTCCGCGCCCGCGAGTTCAACAAGGTATTGGAGCATTTCCTTTGAATGCACAAGTGAATCGAAGTAGATCTTCCCGAAGTAATCGGACGGCTGGACGTCGTTGTCCACCGCCACAAGGTCGGGCCGGACGTCGAAGCCGTGATCGATCCTGCCGATGGTGGCGGGGAACGATCCGCCGCCGTGTGCAAACGCTATCCGGAGCGACGGGAGCTTTTCAAGCACGCCGGAAAATATCAGGGAACAGATCGCTCTCGAAGTTTCCGCCGGCATTCCCACGAGCCACGGCAGCCAGTACTTCCTCATATCGTCCTGTCCCATCATTTCCCAGGGATGGACGAAAACAGCCATTCCGGATTCCGCGCAGGCGGCAAAAAAGTCGAAGAACTCCGGCTCGCTCAGATTCTTGCCATTTATGTTTGATCCGATCTGGATCCCGTCGAGACCCTGTGCCTTTGCCCGCGCGACTTCTTTTACCGCCAGTTCGACTTTCTGCATCGGCGCGGTGCCGAGGCCTGCGAAACGGGAAGGATTCTCAGCCACGATCTCCGCGATCCCTTCGTTCAGGAATCGCGAAACCTGCGCTCCATCTTCCGGTTCCGCCCAGTAACTGAACATCACAGGCACGGTCGAAAGCACCTGAACATCTATGTCCGACGCTTCGCACTCGCGCATTCTCGCGCCGGCGTCCCAGCAGTTCTCTTCTATTTCACGAAAGAAATGACCGTCGTCGCGGATCATACGCGCGCATCCCTGCCGATGGTGGTCCAGCAAGATAAAGCCCCCGTAACCGAATTTCTCTTTCCAGTTCGGGAGGTCCCTTGGAAGAATGTGAGTGTGGATGTCGATTTTCAGCATTCGTATCCGTGAGGCATTCAGTTTGCGGGCCGCGGCGGTTCCATCACCGCACCGCAGTGATCGCAGGTCCGCAATCCTTTGTTTGAGTAGAACTTCTCGAAAACGCCCTGGAATTGTGTGGTTATGTCATCCAGCTGAAAGTACTCTTCGTAAAGTTTCTCGTTGCAGTTCTCGCAGAACCAAAGCAGGCCGTCCAGTTCGCCCTCCCGCCGCTTTCTTTCGATTACGAGTCCAACTGTATTCGCGCCGCGGATCGGATTGTGCGGCACCTTCGGCGGCAAAAGGAATATCTCGCCCTCGCGGATCGGCACATCAACGGACTTGCCGTCCTCCTGGATCTTGACCGTGATGTCGCCCTCAAGCTGATAGAAGAACTCCTCGCCTTCGTCGTAATGGAAATCCTTTCGCGAGTTCGGGCCGCCGACCACCATCACGATGAACTCTGCGTCCTCATACACGCACTTGTTGCCGACCGGCGGTTTCAAAAGATGCCGGTTGTCATCTATCCACTTCTTGAAATTGAAAGGTCTTTGTATAGGCATACTCTTCAGTTCTCTATTCAACCGTCGCGATCACTTTCAACTCGATGGCGATCGGCGTAGGCAGCCGGTTTATCTCGACCGTCGTTCTGCACGGCCGGTTATCCTTGAAATACTCTGCGTAGACCCGGTTGTAGGTCTCGAAGTCCGCCCGCATATTCGTCAGGAAAACGGTAACGTCAACGATCTTGTCCCACGAAGAGCCCGCGGATTCCACGATCGCCCGCACATTCCGGAAGACGGAACGGCACTGAACTTCGATATCGTAAGAAACGATCTCGCCATCCTCATTCAACTCGACGCCCGGGATCTTGTCGTTCCCGCGCTCTCGCGGGCCGACGCCCGACAGGAAGATCAGGTTTCCGACGCGCCTCGCATGCGGATACATCCCAACCGGTTCCGGCGCCGCGTCGCTGTTGATTATGTCTTCCATAGCCGCTTTTAACGCTCGCCATCGTAGACGGCCTTCGCGCATTCTACGAAGAGGTCCAGGTAATAGTCCCGCGTTTCGTCCGGCGACAACATTCTGTTCTCTTTCTCAGCGATGAACTTCATAAGCTCCAACGCGACTTCCTCGCCGGTCTCGATCCTGATGGGTTGTGTTTCTGTACTCATAACTAAACTCCCCTAATCCTTATTGTCCGGTTGATTCAATGATCGACCTTGATGCAGACGTTCTTTTCTTCTGTGAAGAATCTGAGCGCTTCAAACCCTCCTTCCCGGCCCATCCCGGAATCCTTGACACCCCCGAAGGGCGTCCTGAGATCCCTGAGCAGCCAGCAGTTGACCCATACGATACCCGCATCGAGCCTCTCCGCCACACGATGGGCGCGGGAAAGGTTCTCGGTCCAGACGGTCGCGGAAAGTCCGTAACGGACGCTGTTGGCGTATTCGAGCACCTCATTCTCTGTATCGAATGGCGCTATGGTTACGACAGGCCCGAATATTTCTTCCTGGTTGGTCCTGCAATCATGCGCAAGGCCCTCGATTACTGCCGGCTCGATAAAATATCCATCGCGGCATCGGCCCTCAAGCCTGATACGGCTTCCGCCGACCAGAACCGTACCGCCTTCCTGTTTCGCAAGGTCGACATAAGAAAGCACTTTTTCCATATGCGCCTGCGATACGACGGCCCCTATGTTCGTGTCCGGCTCTGAGGGGTCGCCAACTCTCAGGGCCTTTGTTCTTTCAACGAAATCACCTTTGAATCGATCGTAAAGCGGTCTTTCGACGTAGATCCTTGAGCCGCACAGGCAGATCTGCCCCTGGTTTGAGAACGACGATCGCACCGTCGTATCAAGCATCGATTCGTAATCGCAGTCGGCGAATATGATGTTCGGGTTCTTGCCGCCGAGCTCCAGCGAAAGCTTTTTGAACTTAGGCGCCGCCTGCGAGGCGATCCATTCCCCGGTCTTCGTGCCGCCGGTGAACGAGATCGCTTTGACATCGGGATGATCCACAATCGCCGCTCCTGCCTGAGGTCCCGTGCCGTGAACGATATTCAAAACACCGGGCGGGAGCCCTGCCTCAATGCAGAGTTCCGAAAGCAAAAAGGCGGTGTACGGCGTTATCTCCGAAGGTTTTGCGACGACGCAGTTTCCTGCGGCAAGCGCCGGCGCTATTTTCCAGGTGAAAAGGTAAAGGGGAAGGTTCCATGGACTGATGCAACCGACTACTCCGAGCGGCTGGCGAAGCGTGTAGTTGATCGCCTGGCCCGCCGTCTGGTGCGATTCGGAAGCGAAGTGCATTGCCGCAGTTGCGTAAAACTTGAAATTGGCAACGGCGCGGGGGATGTCGACCGCTTTCGCGAGCGAAACGGGCTTGCCGTTGTCCAGGCTCTCAGCCTTTGCGAGTTGTTCCAGATCGCGTTCGATCAATGACGCGATCCGCATCATCGCATCGTGCCTTACTTCCGGTGAGGTCAGGGACCATCCGGGAAAAGCACTCTTCGCGGCTTCGACAGCGGCCGCGACATCCACGCCGTTCGAATCCGGGATCATCGCAAAAACGATGCCCGTTGCCGGATCGATATCATCAAGATATCCACCCGCCGCCGGCTCGCAAAGGCGACCTCCGATATAGTTTTGAAGTTTGATCATCAGGTTCCGGGAACGATTATATCGTTTTCCCGAAACCCTGCAATTCGGTGGGTATCAAGACGCTCGATGCCAGAGTCCGCACCGGTGTCGCCCTGCTGAACCGTTCATACCTTTGCGAACGTGAGGCCGGTCTGCCCCTGATACTTGCCGCCACGATCTTCGTAGGATACGCCGCACTGCTCATCGGATTCGAAGAAGAGAATCTGGCCGATGCCTTCGTTGACATAAACGCGGAGGGGTAAATTCGCGAGATTTCCAATCTCGACGACAAGGCGGCCGGTCCAGCTGGCCTCCAAAGGAGTCGTATTGACGAGCAGACCCGCTCGTGCATAGGTTGATTTGCCGAGCGCGATCCCTGTTATGTTTCTCGGCATGCGAAAGGTTTCGACCGTGACCCCCAGACCGTAGTGATGGGGAGGGAGAAGGTAGTAACGTGAACCGTCCTCAGCAGTGCGAAGTTCCGGCTCGATCAAAGATTCCTCGTCGAACTTTTTCGGATCGATCTCCGATCCGTAAACTGAAGAGAAAATGCGGAAGCCGTCGTCCGCGAGACGCATGTCATAGCCATAGCTCGAACTGCCCGCGGAAATGATCCTGTTTCCGTCAACTTCGCGCACCAGATTGGGCAGAAAAGGGTCGATCATCTTTGTCTCTTCAACCATTCGTTTGAGCCAAAGATCAGATTTGATGGTCATAAAATACTCGTTCCGGAAATAGTAATGGAAAGTGACAGACGGATAATCTATCACTTTCCAATTCCAAAATCCAAAATGCGGCGGACGCTAGTTTTCGGCGATTCGCGTGGGGGACGCGTCTTTCAGCGACAATGTGCCGTCACCGACCGTGAAACTCAGAGTCGCCCCGCCATTGCCGGCGATTGCGTCCATGTTGGTCTCAGTAAACGTGGTCCTGCGCTTGGGTTTGAGCGTGCCGAAGCCGTCCTCGATCTTTC
>JAHEEZ010000299.1:0-1105 GCA_024640445.1 Acidobacteriota bacterium
TCTCATAGCGCGGCCTTACCTCCGGAAAATCGCCGCGGACCGTGATGTTTACCTTTTGGTTCTTTCCGCTCGAGGGATCGAAGATGCCGATCGATCCGAATTGTTCATAAACGATGCCGTCGTTTCCTCCAGATGCCGCTTTCAGATCGAAGCCGTTGTTCTTGATTTCCTCGTTAACCCGTTTTGAATTCAGGTCGTACGAATAGAGCGTGACCGCCTTTCCGTTCCGGTCCGAGAGGAAATAGACCTTATTGCCGACCCACACAGGATCGAAGTCGTTCGAATTCTGTCGCGGGACCTCTTCAACCGCAGAGTCCGACAGGTTGCCAAGCCATATTTTTGTGGTCCGTCCGCCTCGATAGAACTTCCACTGCGCGAATGCGGGGGCAAGCGGCATATAGGCGACACGCGAACCGTCGGGCGAGAATGAGGCAGGACCGCCGGCCATCGGGAAAGGCAGTTCTTCCGCGATTCCATCTCCGGACACCGGCATCTTGTACATCATCGGAGTAACCATCGAGGAAGTCCGGTTCGACGCAAAGATCACGTACTTGCTGTCCGGCGTCCATCCGATCACCGTTTCCGCGCCGGGGTGATAGGTCAGACGCTTTGGATTTCCGCCTTCGGCGGGCATCAGAAAAATGTCCTGGTTTCCGTCATAACCGCCTCGAAACGCGATCCATTTACCGTCCGGCGAATAATAGGGGCTAGCTTCTGCGCCGACCGCGCTTGTCAGCCGCTCGGCGGCGCCGCCCGATCTTGGGACACGCCACAGATCGCCGGCGAAGACGAACGTGATGTGCGTTTTGTTCATCGTCGGATCGCGGAAGAGCATGGGTCCGGACTGTGGAAATACAACGGCAGCAGAGAGTGAGATTATGGCGATGAGTAATGTTTTTCTGATCATTTTGGTCGATCCTGGAAGTAATTGTTGACAGCTAAAAGATTGTTTATGCCCCTTCTACCGCTCGGGGTACCGAAGCATTGGCCAATGGTCATTGAGCACTGATCATTGAGAGGGGTCTTTCCCCTCATACCACGTCGGCTTGAAATCGGAGTTTACAAGCCATTTGACCGGTCCGACCATCGAGTTGATCGAACGCGT
>JAHEEZ010000299.1:1115-4120 GCA_024640445.1 Acidobacteriota bacterium
ACTGCGGAAACGCGGCAGCGGCAAAGAGCGAGATTATGGCGACGAGTAGTGTTTTTCTGATCATTTTTCCTTTCTTCCGTAATTGTGGGCGTTTCTCTTTGGTTTCCACAGGTTGTTACCTGATCTCTGCGTTCCTCTGATCTCGGCCCCCACACCGAGGCCTGTGTACGACACACATTAGTTTGTCGTTATTTTGGCTAAATTCCTTGGAACGAGATCGACAAACTGAAGTTTATCGAACATCTTTGTTTCCCCTGTTTCGCTTCGCTCAATGCAGCGCGAAGCACTGCTCAAAACGGCACTTTCTTCATTGATACCTGATCCCTGACACTTGATCATTGACTCGGGTCTTTCCCCTCATACCACGTCGGCTTGAAATCGGAGTTTACAAGCCATTTGACCGGTCCGACCATCGAGTTGATCGAACGCGTCATGTGCTCGAAATCGATGGTACCGATCTCGTCGCTCGCGTGATGGTAATCGGTATGGAGACCGTAACTCGAAACCGTATGGGCAATGATGCCCTGGCGCGCCAGCGTGTAGTTATCCGAACGCTGGAAGAAATTCTGGTCGGGATGCGGGTCATTTACCAGCTTCGCTCCGTGTTTCGCTAGCTCGGCTCCGAGATTCGAACGGTCAAATCCGGTAAGCCAAAGTTCATCAGATGCGACCTTTTCGTCCGGGCGCCCGATCATCTCCCACTGAAGATTCGCGACGAGTTTCTCCTTTGGAAAAGGAAGATTGCCTACAAAGTATCTCGACCCGAATCCGCCCGCCTCTTCGCTTCCGAAGAACACAAAATATACTGTCCGTTTCGGCCGTTCGCCAGCCGCAAGAATTCGTGCGAGCTCGATGACAGCGACGCAACCCGATGCGTCGTCGTCGGCGCCATTAAAGATCTTGTCATCGCCGGGCGCGTCCGGCCTTATGCCAAGGTGATCCATATGCGCGCTCAGAAGTATCACCTCCGAAGAGAGCTTCGGATCCGAGCCTTTTATGATGCCCACGGAATTCCAGGTGCGGTTGATCTCCGGCTCTTCCAGATTGCCGCCTATCTTAATTTCGACGCCGTCTTCGATCTTGGAAAGAGTATCCGCGGCTTCCTTCGAAATCACGATCACGGCCGTCTGGGCTGCCGGCGCATTTCCGCCGAATTCCGAAAATGAGACTTTGCGGGAACCGAACCTGTCCCATCCGGCGCGGAACTGCGGCGTTTCCTCGACCAGCACCGCTGCGGCGCCGCTGTCAAAAAGACCGCCGAAGCGCCGCCCAAAAGCTTCCTCGTTTCCGGCTTCGTATCTGATAAGCGAGACAGAACCGGGCACTGGCTGATCTTGCGCGTTTATCTTCCTTAAAGGACCAGTTGCCGATCCCGAGTTCATACGGAATACGAGTATTTCCTTTCCATGAGTCAGGACTATTGCGGACCCGGCGGCGGAATAGGTCAGGGTCGGCGGCGCGGCGAACGATTGCCTTCTGATCTCGACGGTTTGTATGTATGAGCCGTCGTCTCCACCCGGCTCGATCCCGAACTGCCTCATCAGCGAAGCGAAATACTCGCCGGCGATCAGTTCATATTCCGTGCCGCTTCCGCGTCCCTTCAGCGCGTCGCCGGCGAGGAATTCCATATGAGCCCGAACATTACGTTCGGCAATTACATCATTAGAGGATTGGGCGTTTAGCCCGGTAACTAGGAGGAACAACAGGCACACGATGCCCGTCCGGACAGACAGCATTCTTATCATATCGGTAACCCTTAAATTCAAAGGCTTTGAGAGCCTAAAAGATATTACGTAATGAATTTCACCGCAAATCGGGTCTTCGCGGATATACGCTGATCCCTGGGAAAGGTTTGAAGAAATTGCGATCTCGGTCGGGATCTGGCCACAGCAGCCAAAGAAAAAGCCCCGCCGCCCTTTTCAGGGCGACGGGGTTCCGGTTTCCCGCGATTCGGCAATGTGCGCCGACGGGCTCAGGGAGACTTTTCAGCACCGGGCGATTTCGGCCTCGCTGCGATGGAGATCCTTAACTTCTTCAGCTTGTTCTTACGGAACTCGAAATCTGCTTCGTAATCGGCGGGTTCGTCAAGGCCCGCTATCCCTATTCCATTCAGTTTGTAGACAAGCGCGGCATTGTCACCCTCCACGGTCCTTTCGTCAGGTTCGCCGAAGAGTTCTTCGACGCGGCCGGACCGAACCTGGTTCTTCCCGCCCGGATCGTTCACACCGATCGCGAAACCCGACAGCAGTCCTGCCGCGGATTGCTTATAACCGATGAATAGTCCATTGCCGGTCTTGAAGAATGCCACGTCCTTTAGCTGAAAATGCTTTTTGCCATAACTCCTGCTTACGGAGTACACCTCTATCTCTGTGATGAAATATCGATCATCCCACGAGTCGGCGACAAGGTGCAGTACCTGAGTCGCGTACTTGTTATAGAAGAAGTAGTTCGGTCGGCCATCCTCGCCAAAGGTAGGGCCGTAGCCGGAAAGGAATTTTTCAGCACTTGCACGGTTGCCGAGTTCTATGTCCATCACGGACAAATCCGGCGAGGGCGTTTGGGCCGGGGTGAAAACAGAAAGAAGAGCGAATAGCGATAGAACGATGATCGAGCGGCGAACTGGCTTCATACTGCTCTGCTACTTCGGAATCCGTTTTGGATTTCAGGAGGGGGTTCCGTACGCGCCGCCGATAAAGGTGAGGGGCGCGTTAAACAGAGTTTAACAGACCGGTCGCTTCGGGGGCAAGAATTTCACCGGAAGGGAAGCAATTCACAGGATTGGCAACTGAAAGTTGATAATTGAGGTTGGTGGTTTGGGATTTTCAGCATCTACTCATCTCTCATCTCTCAGTACTCATTTCTCACAGCAAGAAGCGACAAACTAAAGTGTGTCGCACACTCAGTACTCAGTACTCATCACCCGTTACTTCTTCTCTCAGTACTTAAGAACGATCTCGTCGTTCTCGACCGTCGCTGTTGCGCTCCCGCCGTCGGCAAGGCTTCCA
>JAHEEZ010000300.1 GCA_024640445.1 Acidobacteriota bacterium
GCACGTATATGCAGAACTTGCCGCGAACAAACCTTGACCGGACGGCTGAATTGGTGAATCATCCGTGGAATGAAGAGAACTTTCGTGATCGCAATGACCGCCGCGGCCCTTCTTTTTTCGAATTGTGAAACTACAAACAAGGAAGTAACAGTGGACGTGAACGAACTGACGGTTGCCGAAGTGCACAAGGCGTACAAGACTAAAACATACAACGCGGAGAAGCTTGTTTCTGCATATCTGGAGAGAATTCGGAAGTACAACGGAAGGATTAATGCGTTGACGACGATCAATCCGGAGGCTCTGGATCGGGCCAAGGAACTCGACGCCGAATTCAAGCGGACCGGCAAACTGCGGCCGCTGCACGGGATTCCGATCATAGTGAAGGACAACTTCAACACTAAGGGACTGCCGACGACCGCTGGTTCGAACGCACTGAAGGACTTCATTCCGGCTGAAAACGCGTTCATGGTGCAGAGGATGCTGGACGCGGGCGCGATCATCATCGCCAAATCGAACATGGCGGAATGGGCTTTCAGTCCAATGCATACCGAAAGTTCGACAGCCGGCACAACCAGGAATCCATACAATCTCGAATATGTACCGGCAGGATCAAGCGGCGGTACCGCTGCCGCGATCGCTGCAAACCTGGGACTTCTCGGGCTAGGGACCGACACCGGAAACTCGATCAGGGGGCCGTCTTCGCACAATTCACTTGTTGGTTTCAGGTCTACGATGGGGCTTACAAGCCGCAGCGGGATCATTCCGCTTTATCTCAGAAACGACGTCGCCGGACCGATGTGCAGGACGGTCGAGGACGCGGCGCGAGTGCTTGAGGTCGTCGCCGGTTTCGATCCGAAAGATCCGCTCACCGAACGTTCAAAAGGGAAAATACCGGAGAACTATTCACAGTTCCTTCAAAAAGATGGATTAAAGGGCGCGCGGATCGGGGTTCTGACCGAATTGAGCGATGACGATCCGGACCCGGAAGTGCGGGCGCTGTTTGAGAAGGCAGTCGAAGACCTTCGCAACCTGGGCGCCGAAGTTGTAGAACGAGTCGATGTCTCAGATTTTGGCGAGCTGAGGAAGAACCAATGGTGCGATGAATTTAGAAAGGATGTCGAGTCATATCTCAGGGAATATGTGAAGAAGGATTCGATGTCGACGCTGGAGGACATAATAAATGTCGGCAGCAAATCAAAGTATTCCGAAGAAAGCCTCGAGTATTTCAGGACGCACAGCGGGCGCGAGAAGAACCCGGAGATCGAATGCCGCGACGCATACGCTGACGAGAAGCGGATCGCGTTTCGAGAGGCGATCGAGAAGAGGATGGACGAACTGAAGCTGGACGCGGTTATCTATCCCACGTGGAACAACAAGCCGGCGAAGAATGACAATTTCGAGAAGGGATACAAGGGAGACAACAACCAGGTGGTCGCGCCTCACACAGGACAGCCCGCGTTTACGGTTCCGATGGGATTCACAACCGGAAATCTCCCGGCGGGGCTGCAGTTCCTGGGAAGGATGTACTCCGAGCCGACTCTGATCAAGTTCGCGTATGCTTACGAGCAGGGAACCAAACACAGGGTGCCGCCACGGATGGAATAGCATGGCAGGGATAAATTGATGGACAGTAATATTGACCGTAGCTATGGAGTGGCGATACTTGTCAGCGTCGTGCTAATAAGCATCACGATGGGTCTTCACCCGGTAGGTGGTGACATCGAGCATCTGATCGCGGTATCGCGACTCATCGTCATCACGCATGCGATCGCGATCATTTCGGTGCCTTTACTGATCTACGGTACTTGGGGGCTCACAAAGCTGCTTGGCGGGGAGTCCGGACTCTCGGTCGGGGCGTTCATTACGTTCTCGTCGGGAATGATCGCTGTGCTGATCGCGGGAGCATTGAACGGTTTGGCGGTACCGATCTTTGTCAGGGGATTGACAGATGCGGATGCCGAAACAACCAAGACAGCCGGCCTGATACTGAGGTACGGGTTCTCGTTAAACCAGGCCTTTGACATCATCTTCATCATCTTTGCCTGCTGTTCCGTAATGCTTTGGTCTGCGGCGATAATACACTCAAAGAAACTTCACTTCTGGCTAGCGGTTTTCGGGTTGATCGCCGGGCTGGCCGGAATTGTTACACTTGCCGCCGGGTTCGTGCTGACAGATCTTCACGGTTTCCGATTTTTTATGGCCGGTTTTATTCTTTGGCTGTTACTAGCGGGGATCGAGATGGTGAGGAGTAGCAGGAAAAAGTGAGTTTCGCCCGCGAAGGAAGGCAGTTTAGGGTCGGGCAGCGATTCTGTTGAGTTCGTCGGCGAAAGATATCCTGTAGATCCTGCTGAATCCGTTCTCGTACTTGTTCGCCTCGCGAAGAAAGTCCCGCATAGACCTGACAGGCCCCCCGTCAACAGAACTCCTGCGGCTTGTGAAGTAGAGCGTCTTTGTCTTCAGATCCACGAATGGACAGTAATCCATAGCCGCAGAGTTGATTCCCTTTCCGAGATTTCGCGCAGTCGACCAATCGCCGTTCGCGTCCCTTTCGCTTATGTAAAGATCGCCGCTTCCTGACCCGTCCTGGCGCTGGTACGCGCCAAAGATCAGGAAGGATTCGTCCGGAGCGATGAAGGCGTTGTACTCGTGACCGTCCGTGTTCACGGCTTCGCTAAGCGCTTCCGGAGTTCCGTAGGTGCTTCCGTTCCATCTGCTGAACATAATGTCCGGTTTGACGTCGGTGTCTTCGCGTGTGAAGTAAATATTCCCGTTTGACGCTACCGAAGGGTAAAACTCCAACTTGGCCGAGTTTACCGGCGCACCAAGATTCTTGGGTTCCGACCAGATTGCTTCACGGCTGCCGCGAGTTACAAACCAGATGTCATGGTCTTTCGGTTTGGACGAGGACGGATCCAGGGGACGCGTTGACACAAAGAGCAGCTTCAGCCCATCCGGCGACAGTGAAGGTTCCAGATCGTCAAACTGACTTGAAAACGGAACGAGTTCCGGTGCCCCCCATTTTCCGTTCTTCTTTTTCATAACTGCGATCTTAGAGACCTCCTCGAGATGTGTCTGAACCGTGAAGTAAGCCTCGTTTCCGTCCGATGTCATCGCGAGATCACGCACCTTCGGAAAGGCCCGAAGACTCTCAAATGCGGGTTGAGAGGACTGGGCAGATGCGGCGCAAAAGAAGGCAGGTAGTAGGAAAATTGTGAACGCGAGTTTAAGCAGCATTGGTCAATCCCCTCCAAAAAAGAATACAGGTGCACAAAAATCCGATTCGGTTTTCTTACCGGTCAAAAAATCCTCCGGAAGGTGCTCGCCGTAAGTGCGGAAGTAAAGTTGTTTCTTGACCTCTTCCTCTGAAAGGTCTTTCGGAAGCGAGGCAAGGAAGGCGGTTCGGGCAGCCATGAACATCTCGCACGCCATCGCGATCCTCTGATCAGGCGACATCGCCATCATCTTTTCGAACTGGAGCTTTTCGATCTCTTTAGATATGTCTTTCAACTATCAATCTCCCCGGGGCAAGATCCGTTGCTAATTGATGTTGAAATACTTCGCGTCCGGATGATGGACGATGATCGCGGAGGTCGACTGCTCGGGGTCGAGTTGGAACTCGTCCGTCAGTTCAACGCCGATCCTTTCGGGCTTTAAGAGTTCGAAGAGTTTTTCCTGGTCCTCGAGATTCGGGCACGCCGGGTATCCGAAGCTGTACCTCGAACCCTGGTAACCCTGTTTGAAGAGCTTAGTTATGTCTTCAGCATCGGCGCCCGCGATACCGAGTTCTTCGCGGATCCTCTTGTGCCAAAGCTCGGCAAGCGCCTCCGCGGATTCGACGCTCAGGCCGTGGAAGAGAAGGTAGTCAGTGTAATCATCGTTCTTGAACAACTTCGCCGAATGTTCCGACGCTTTTCGCCCCATCGTGACGAGATCGAACGCGATGACGTCCCTGCGCCCCGAATCCGAAGGCAGGAAGAAATCAGCGAGGCACAGGTTCTTCGAACCGCGCTGGTCGACCGGCTGGCGTGGAAAGGTGAACCGAAGACGTTCCGTCTCCTGATCATCGTTGTAAATGATAAGGTCGTTTCCTTCCGAATTGCAGGGGTAATA
>JAHEEZ010000074.1 GCA_024640445.1 Acidobacteriota bacterium
GAAGACGGCTTCCACGAGATCTGCACCGCATTCCAGTCGATATCCCTTCACGATACGCTTGATTTTGGGTTTGCCGAAGTGCTGGAAGTCAACTGTTCAGATCCAGGGCTTTCCTGCGGCGACGATAATCTGATCGTTCGCGCCGCCAGATTACTGAGCAGTCGTTTCGGAATTCGCCGGGGGGCCCGGATCGACCTTGAGAAGAGGATTCCGTTTCCGGGCGGGCTTGGAGGAGGTTCCTCCAACGCCGCCTCTGCGCTTCTCGGTTTGGCCGAGCTCTGGGATGTAGAACCGTCCGCCGACGATCTTCTTCAAATGGCCTCCGAGCTTGGATCGGATGTTCCATTCTTTCTTTTCGGCGGCACTGCTCTGGGAACGGGCCGCGGGACCGACCTGGAGCCGCTCCCTGATTTTGCGCAACAGAGCCTTGTACTGGTGTCCCCGAATGTCGAAATTCAGACCGGTGCGGCGTTCGAAATCCTCGAAAGGCCCGGCTTGACAAAGGATAGCCCAAATTTTATTCTCAATGTTTGCCGTGATTTGGCCGGAAAGCTGAATTCCGGGCTTCCGGAACTTGAAAACGATTTTGAATCCGCGGTTTTTGAGCTAGCCCCGGAAGTGGCGAGGGCACACTCTTCGTTGTCGTCCGTGGGCGCTTCCAAAGTGTTGCTTTCGGGCAGCGGGGCCAGCGTTTTCGGTATCTTTGACAACGATAGCCGGCGAGATGCGGCTGTTAGCGTGCTGGGCCGACAAGAAGATCTGAAAGTCTTCTCGGTCGAAACGGTTTCTCGGGCGGCGTACTTTGAGGCTTTCGGTCCCTGCAGGCATTTGCTTCAAAAGATAACCGATTAGATTTATTGGGGCGTGGCCAAGTGGTAAGGCACCGGGTTTTGGTCCCGGCATTCGTAGGTTCGAATCCTTCCGCCCCAGCAGTTTTCTATATGACACGGCGAGTGACCGGTCTTGATTTCCGGGTCGCTCGTCATTTGTTTGTTTCAGGTCGAAATGAGCGTAACTGGAGACATCAAGATATTCACGGGTAACGCGCACGTGGGGCTTGCGGAGAGTATTTGCAGGAAACTTAACTGCGACCTTGGAATGGCAAGCACCGGGCGCTTCTCTGATGGCGAATTCAATTTCCAGATCAGAGAGAATGTCCGAGGCGCCGATGTTTTTATCATTCAGCCGACATGCCCTCCGACCGATCAGAACCTGATGGAGCTTCTGATCATGCTTGACACGTTCAAGCGGGCATCGGCGGAGAGGGTCACGGCTGTGATTCCGTATTTTGGCTACGCAAGGTCGGACAAAAAGGACCGTCCGCGCGTCCCGATCGCGGCGAAATTAATCGCAAACCTGATCAACACCGCCGGGACGGACAGGATACTGACACTTGACCTCCATGCGGCGCAGATACAGGGTTTCTTTGACATCCCCGTTGATCACTTGTACGCGGCGCCGGTGATCGTCAACTATTTTCAGACGAACCCGATAGAGAACCTTGTGGTCGTCGCGCCCGACACGGGCGGAGCGGAACGGGCAAGGGCATATGCGAAGCGGCTGGATGCGGGACTGGTTCTCGTAGACAAACGCCGTGAAAAGGCAAACGTCGCCGAAGTGATGAATGTGGTCGGCGAGGTCGAGGGGATGAACTGCCTTATCGTCGACGATATGTGCGATACGGGCGGAACGATATGCAAGGTTGCGGGTGCGCTGCACAGTAACGGGGCGAACGAGATATACGCGTGTTTTTCGCACGCGGTGCTTTCCGGTAATGCGATCGAGAATCTCGCGAACTCGCATATCAAGAAGATCATCGTGACCGACACGATCCCGCTTTGCGAAAAAGGAAGGGGTCTCAAGGAAGAAGGAAGAATCGAAGTGCTTTCGGTGGCTGAACTGCTCGCGACGGCAATAAAATCGATCCATGACGAAACCAGCGTTTCGTTTCTTTTCATATAGAAAGGAGTAGATTTAAGTAGAGGCAACATAAAATGGCTGAGAAATTTGTGATAAAAGCTGAGAAGAGGGATGGCCGCGGCACCAACAACGCGCGCCGTCTGCGCCGCGAGGGCAAGATCCCCGCTAATGTTTACGGAGGCGGCGAAGCTGCCGTTGCTATCACCGCGGACCATAAGGAACTTGCGGCGATCCTTCGTTCGGATTCCGGCGCAAACACGCTTTTCACGCTTGAAATTGAAGGTGTCGGCGAAAGCCGTGTCATCTTCCAGGACAGGCAGATCGATCCGGTTCACGGACGGCTACTTCACGCGGACCTTCGCAGGCTTGCCAAGGGTGAGAAGATCGAGCTGACGATCCCGATCCACCTTATCGGTGAGCCTCAGGGTGTTCGTGACGGAGGCGTGCTTGAGCAGCAGATGCGTGAGATGCACGTGTCCTGTACTCCGAGCAACATTCCCGAGGCGATCAATGTCGACGTTTCGGGACTGGAGATCGGCGAATCAATTGCGGTTGGCGACGTCAAAGTTGACGATGAGATCACGGTGCTGGAATCGCCCGAAGCCATGATCGCTTCCGTCGCGTTCGTCAAGGAGCCCGAGCTCGAGCCGGCCGAAGAAGAGGGCATCGAACAGCCCGGACTGGTTGGAGAGACCGAAGAAGGCGAAGAAGGAGCCGGCGAAGAGCCTGCTGCCGAAGAAGGAACGGAATAGCCCGTATTCGGCTTTGATCAGCTGGAGCGGATCCGATGATCTTTGGAAACGAAAGCGAACCGGCTTCTCCGGACTCGTCGGGCAGCCAATGGCTGATCGTCGGCCTTGGGAATCCGGGAAGCGAATACCTTCGCACAAGGCATAACCTTGGGTTTATGGTTGTTGATCTGCTCGCTGAGCGTTATGGCGCCCAGGTCAAGAGGACAGAATGCAGGTCTTTGATCGGCAGAACGGAATTCGACGGAAGAATGGTCGAACTCGCGAAGCCGCAGACCTATATGAACCTCAGCGGCGAAGCCCTGGTTTGTCTCTTGAAGAAGGATGAAAGAAGCCTTGGCTGCACGCTGGTCATCGTGGATGATCTGGCGTTGCCGTTCGGGTCGGTCCGTCTCAGGGAGAAGGGCTCGGCTGGCGGACACAACGGGCTTAGATCGATAATCTCTTCGACCGGGACACAGGAGTTCGCGAGACTCAGGATAGGCATCCAGCCGGAGCATCCGATCTCCAACACGAGAAAGTTCGTGCTCGACAATTTTTCGTCGGGTGATTCTGACGCACTTCGGGAAGTGCTTGTGAGAAGCGCCGACGCGGTGGAAACGGTGGTTGGCGAAAGTTTCGCCGCCGCAATGTCGAAATTCAACAGTTGATAGATGGAAACCGCGAAGGGTTCGCGGGGAAATACAAAACACCTACTTCAGCACGAGTGGCTGAGGTTTGACAGCCAAAGGGAGGATAGAAAATTGGCAGAATCGAGAGTATACGAATTGATGTACATCGCCGATCCGGCGACGGACGGCGATACGCTCGAACAGCTTAACAAAGAGATCGGGGAACTGGTCGAAAAGGAAGGCGGTTCGATCGTGAAACAAGAGGATATGGGCAAGCGCAAGCTTGCTTACAAAATAGGGAAGTTCAACGAAGGGTACTACACCCTGTTCGAGATCGAAGGTTCCGGCAAGGAGATCGCTGAGCTGGAAAGGCGTATGCGCGTCAACGACAAGATCGTGCGTTACCTCACGGTGCGTGTCGATGAAGAGCGAAAGGCGGCTGATAAGATCGAGAACAAGCGTAAGGCTCGGAAGGAAAAACTCGCTGAACTTACAGGCGGGCTTTCCGATAATGATTCAAGCCGTTACGAAGAGGAAGAATAAGAAAGGAGGAAGTTGAAAAATGGCTAATAAAGAAGACGTTGAAGTAAACAAGGATGACGAGAAAAGCGAAGCCAGTTCCTCCGGACGCGATTCCTCGCGTGAGAGGCGGCCGGCGAGAAGGCCTTCCAACCGGCGGTACAGCCGCAGGCGGCAAAGGCAGTCTGTCCCGGCGTATGTGGACTGGAAAGATGTTGAATTCCTCGAAAGGTTTATCCCCGAACGAGGCAAGATAATGCCGCGCCGCATTTCAGGCGTCTCGGCGAAGGACCAGAGGCGCGTCGCGAGGGCGATCAAGCGGGCGAGGGTTATGGCCCTGATCCCGTACGTTTCGGACTAAGGCGGGAGGTAAATCAGTTATGGCTACAACGACATTATTGTTAAAGGAAGACATAGACAATCTTGGAGGCCGCGGTGAGATCGTGAAGGTCAAGTCGGGTTATGCCCGAAACTATCTGCTTCCTCACGGATTCGCGATCCTCGCGACCAAAGGTAATATCCGGCAGGTTGAGCAGGAGAGGAAAGTACTCCTAAAGAAGGCTGCTGAGGAAAAGGCGACCGCTGAGGCCCAGCTTGAGCAGATGGGTTCGATCGCTTTGAGATTTGAGAGGCTTGCCGGTGAAAGTGGAACGCTTTTCGGTTCTGTAACTTCGATCGATATCGCGGAGGCGCTTGTCGGGAAGGGTTACGAGATCGACCGTCGGAAGATCACGCTGAAGAGCCCTATCAAGGAACTTGGAAACTTCGTGGTGCCGGTCAGACTTCACAGGGAAGTGACGCTGGATCTTCCGGTCGCTGTCGTAGTTGAAGGCGAGGCGATCCAGGAGACCCTGGAAGAGGAGCCCGCGGCGGAAGCGGCCGCCCCTGAAAAGGCGGAAGAGAAGGAATAATGACGGCTTCCGGGCGCTGAAAATAGGGGTCTGGAACGTCAAAAAATACAAATTCGGGTCGGCTTTGTTTGTTTCCCGACTTTGTAGTAGCATCTAGGGACTGCGGTGGGTTTCACATCTACTGCGGTCCTTTTTTCCACCCGTAATCATTGTTTTTTTCTTCCGCACAGGGGGTGTCCCTTCAAGGATGGTGACTTCTAACAGGCAGGTTTCCAGCGAACATTATCTTGAAAAGCCGCTACCGTCGAGTGACGAGAGTGAGCGCGTGATCCTCGGCGCGGTCTTGCTGGACAACGCCCTGATCGCGCAGGCGGTGGAACTGCTGAAGCCGGAAGATTTCTATTCGCCGAGGCACAGACGTATTTTCAAGGCGATGATCGCGCTTTTTGAACGGAGCGAGCGCATCGATCCGGTTCTGATCGGCGAGGAGTTGAAGAAAGAGGGTCATCTGGATTCCATCGGTGGGATCGCATCGATCACCGGACTAACTTACGGCCTCCCTCATTTTTCCAACATTAAGGACTACGCGAAGATAGTCCGCGACAAGTCGATCGTCCGCAACCTGATCAAGGTCTGCAATGAGATCACCAGCGAGGCGCTCGCGGAAGAGGATGAGGCTTCTGAGATCCTCGATCACGCTGAGCATATGATATTCGCGTTGGCGGAAGCCAGGACCCAGCAGGGATTCTCGCACGTCAAGCCTGTTGCGGAAGAGGTGCTCGCAAAGGTGCAGGAATTTGCAAAGCGAGATTCTCATGCGCTGACGGGACTGGCGACCGGATTTCGCGAGCTGGATACGATCACATCCGGACTTCAGCCGACGGACCTGATAATCGTCGCCGCCCGGCCTTCGATGGGAAAGACCTCGCTCTGCCTTACTCTTGCGCAAAACGCCGCGATCCTTGAGCACGCCACGGTCGCCGTCTTCTCACTCGAAATGTCAAAAGAGCAGCTCGTGATGAGAATGCTCAGCTCCGAGGCCCGCGTCGATGCGCACCGTTTCCGGAACGGCTTTCTTTCGAGAGAAGAGTGGAGCCGGCTTGCGGGCGCTATCAGCACGCTGACCGAAGCCAAGCTCTTCATTGACGACACTCCGGGGATCTCGGTTCTTGAAATGAGAGCGAAGGCTCGTCGCCTGCTTGCCGAACAGAAGAAACTGGACCTCATCGTGGTTGATTATCTTCAACTGATGTCCGGTTCTTCCAACCGCCCCGAGTCGCGTCAGCAAGAGGTGTCGCAGATCTCCAGGGAGTTAAAGGGCCTCGCAAAGGAATTGAATGTTCCGGTTGTCGCTCTGTCCCAGCTTTCCAGAGCGCCTGAGGCGAGGAATCCGCCGAGGCCGCTTCTTTCCGATCTACGCGAGTCGGGGAGTATCGAACAGGACGCAGATGTCGTCGCATTCATCTATCGCGAGGAGTATTACAATCAAACCGACGAGAACGCGGGCCTTGCCGAGATACTGGTTTCGAAGCAGAGAAATGGACCGACCGGGACCATCAAACTGGCTTTCCTGAAGGAATTCACACGATTCGAGAACTATTTCGGCGGATAGGCTCCGTATAAGTGAGAATATGAGCGAAGATCTTAAATATCCGATCGGCAATTTCGTGAAGCCTTCTGAGTTCACCGCGGAGTTGCGGGAAGCGAACATTAACGCCATCAGGGAACTGCCCGGGGAAGTCGCCTGTGCGATCCACGGGCTCGACGATGCACAGTTGAATACGGAATACAGGCCCGGTGGCTGGACGGTTCGGCAAGTCGTCCATCACGTCGCGGACAGCCACCTGAATGCTTTTGTGCGTTTCAAGCTCGCTTTGACTGAAGATGGACCGACCATCAAGCCTTACGACGAGGCGGCATGGGCTGAGCTTCCGGACAATGAAGTTGACACAGCCGTCTCACTACAGTTGATCGAGGGCCTGCACCGCAGATTCTCCGGGCTTCTTGAAGGGATGTCGAATTCTGATTTTGAAAGGCCTCTGATCCATCCTGAAAGCGGGAGTTGGACGCTCAACGGGATGCTGGCGCTTTACGCGTGGCATTCCAAACACCACACCGCTCATATCACATCGCTTCGCGGACGCATGGGCTGGTAGGTCCGGAGAACTACGGATCTAGATCTTTCCGAGGCCCGGTTTCGCTTACTTTGATCAATGAAACAGACGGTATCGAACAGGCCCACCCGTGCCGAGATCAACCTTGACGCGCTCGCGTCAAATCTACGAAACATCAAGGATTTTGTCGGCGGCGACTCGCGCTATATGGCAGTCGTAAAGGCGGATGCGTACGGCCATGGCTCGGTGCGTTGTGCGCAGCGGCTCGAATCCGAGGGAATTGACTGGTTCGGGGTCGCCATTCCACAGGAGGGGGTGGAACTGCGCGTGAGCGGGATCAGGAAAAGAATACTATGTCTAGGCGGATTTTGGGGCGGTCAGGAGACGCTTCTTCTAAATCATCAGCTGACGCCGGTTCTTTACAGGCTGGATCAGGCTGAGGCATTCAACGAGGCCGCGAAAGGCCGCGGTACGCTCGCGGAAGTTCATCTGAAGATCGATACCGGAATGGGAAGGATCGGAGTCAGGTATGACGAGATCGACGCATTCCTCGACAAGTTCGCGAGATTTGCGAATCTTCACGTTGAAGGAATGATGACGCATTTCGCAGCTGCGGACGATCCGGACTCCGACGAATTCACACGATTACAGATCACACGCTTTGAAAACGCGATGAAAGCGGCCGAAGCTCGCGGACACAGGCCCGTTTACCGCGATCTTGCAAATTCCCCTGCGACGTTTGCGCATCCGGCTTCCAGAGGAAATCTTGTTCGCCTTGGAGGCGCATTGTACGGCCTGACCGACGATGTGCTTTCAAAATCGTCGCCGCGTCCGGATCTTGCTCCTGTTATGACCGTGATCTCGGAGATCGTACACCTTAAGAAAGTGCCGAAAGGGGAGACACTGGGCTACGGCAGAACTTTTACGACGGCACGCGATTCAATGATTGCCACGCTCCCGATCGGCTACCAGGACGGTTATCCAAGGCTTCTTTCGAACAAGGCCAGGGTTGTTGTCAACGGAGAATTCGCGCCTGTCGTCGGAAGGGTGTCGATGGACTGGACCCTGGTAGACGTTACGGACATCGAGGGAGCCGGGATCGGCGACGAGGCGGTGCTGATCGGTTCCCGAGAGGGAAAGAGCGTTCGCGCGGAGGAACTCGCCGCAATGTCTGATACCATCTCGTATGAGATCACCTGCGGCATCAATCGCCGTGTGACCAGAATGTATGTTGAAAGCGGCAAAAAATAGCTGGTTTGAGAACATATTTGCTGTCTATAACCGCAATCTCTTCCGACGCCGTTTCAATTCTTTCCAGGCACGCGGTCTCCCCAATCTCTCCGTTGGGTCGGCCCCCCTGCTCCTATACGCCAATCACACCTCATGGTGGGACGGTCTCGTCGCATTCGAGCTTTCGAGGCGTGCCGGACTCGATGCTTACTGGATGATGGAGGAGCGGCAGCTTTCACGCCTTCGCCTTTTCCGAAGGCTAGGCGCGTTTTCCGTTGTTCGAGAGGATGCGCGGGAAGCATACCGCTCGATCGAATATGCTGCCGGACTTCTGAACAAGGGAAGCGCCGTCTGGATCTTTCCGCAGGGAGAAATAGTTCCTTCGGGCAAGCGACCGCTGGCATTCTATCCGGGCGCTGCCGCGATCCTTGAAAAAGCGGAAAGAAGTGTATCGGTCCCGTTGGCGATCAGGTATGAGTTCAGAGGCGGTTTCAAACCGGACATCTTCGTGAGTATCGGTTCCGTGCAGCGGTTTGAAAAGGATGAAAATGCGGAACGAAAGGAAACAACGAGTAGACTGGAAGCAGCTTTGGAAAATGAGTTAAACAAACTTGCGGCCGATTTGTCCGCGGAACAGTTTGAATCATTCATCGAACTTCTTTGATCGGGTATCGGAGACGGGCGCCGTACAAGGCCGCACTCAACGGAGGCGAATTTATGAACTATCCACTGGATCTTTCTTTCAAAATACTGGCGCTTGCCAGCCAGATCTACATCCGAGATGCTTCCGGGCAGTTGATCGGGTACGTGAAGCAGAAGATGTTCAAACTGAAAGAGGATATTCGCATATTCACGGACGAGAGCCAGACTCAAATACGCTACGCGATCAAGGCGGACCGAATTCTCGATTTTTCGGCGAACTACGCGTTCGCGGACCCGTTGGGAAACCCGATCGGCTCGATCAAGCGCAAGGGAATGCGTTCGATTTGGAAAGCGAACTATCTGATCAGCGGTCCCAATGGCGATCACGTTATGAACATCAACGAGGAGAGCGGATGGGTAAAAGTGGCCGACGCGCTGGTCGGCGAGCTTCCCCTGATCGGGTTCTTTTCCGGTTATGTCTTCAATCCGACGTATCTGGTCACAAAGATCGATTCGACGCCCGTCCTCCGGCTCAAGAAACAGCCGGCGTTTCTCGAGAGCAAGTTCACGATGGAGCCGGTCGCCACACTTACCGGATCGGAAGAGGAACTCGTCCTGCTTTCCTGCCTGACGATGACCCTGCTCGAGAGGATGAGGGGGTAAGAAGGAGTAATGAGTTGTGAGTGATGGCTTCGACAAACTGAAGTTTATCGAACATCATTTCCTGTCTCCTGTCTCCTGTCTCCTGTCTCCCTAAAAGAGCTTGAACTTGATCGTCAGGAATTTCTTTGGGTTCTGCCGGAAGTCATAGATCAGCTTCGTGCTTTCGCTGGAAAGCTGGTTGACGTTGGACATCGTTTGGTTGAGGTTGTTGTAGAGAGTCTCATCGGTCAGGAGTTTTCCAAAGGTACCTTTTCCGCCCTGTGCGTCGCCAAGGACGCCGTCCAACCGGGAAGTCATTGAGCTGAGGCTGTTAATGGCCTTCCGTGCATCTTCATAGAGCTGCTCATCCTTTAAGAACTTTCCCGCCGTCCCCTTTCCTTCGTTCAGGTCTCTTGTGATCGATTCGAGATCCTGAGATATCTGATCGAGCCGTTTCAGCGAGGGGCTCACATCCTTCAGAGCGGTCCTCAGCTCGGAGATCATCGCCTTTGATTCGTTGTAGATCGCTTCATCGTTCAGGAACTTCCCAGCCGTACCCTTTCCATCCTTCAGATTAGCGGAGATCACTTCCATGCTGGCGACCGTCTTGTTGAGATTATTGTAGAGTTCGGGATCGTTCACAAACTTGCCCGCCGATCCTTCGCCCGAGCGGATCCGCTCAATTAGCGTCTTTGTTTCGGCGATCGAAGCGTCCAGGTTCCTGTAAAGCGATTCGTCATTGATCAAACTTCCCAGCGTACCCTCTCCCTGGTTGGCCTTGTTAAGGATCTCATTCGTCGGTATCGCGAGTTTGTTTATTTGCTGCAAGAGGTCGTTGCCGGTCTGAGTAAGCTGGTTGATCGAGATCGCGGCGCTTGAGTCAAGAACGTGAAACTCCTGGACAGGCGCGGCCTCGGGTGTTCCGGGCGTGATGTTGATCATCTTGTCATTCCCGAGCACGCTTGTCGCGACCAACTGGGCGGTTGAATCGGAGCGTATCCGCTCATTGGTAGGTTGGCCGTCAAGTTCTTTGTCGACGCTCATTATCGCCTCGATCTTCGCGTCTTCGGGGTTATCAGGAGGCAAAAGCCGTACGACGGTGACTTTCCCGATGTGTACGCCCGCAAGCTGAACTTCCGCACCTTCACGAAGGCCGTCGGCGTTCGTGAATCGGGCCTTAAGTGTCAGAGTTTCCGCGAAGGGGTTGAACTCGCCCGTGGCATTGAGAATGAAAAAGCCCAGTATTGCTAAAGCCACGAATATGAAAAGTCCAACACGGAGCTGACCCAGGTTCAATGTTTTGGCACTTCTTGGCATGTTTTTCTGATCCTCTTATTACTCAACTTCGATCTTTCCACTCAGGAAGCGCTGAATGTACTTGTCTTCGGAAGCTCTCAGTTGTTCGTCCTTTCCGCTGAAGATTATCTTGCCCTCGTGGAGCATGATCACTTCGGTGTTGATTATACACATACGCTCACCCTCATCCTCCAAAACAACATTGCCTTCATCATCGACGATCGCATATTCAGAACAAAGGTATTCCAGGTTCTTCATCTCGTGAGTCACGAAGATCGAGGAGGCGTCTCGTATGTCCCGCAGTTTGATGGCGAGTTCGCATATGGTCCTGGCGGTCGGCGGGTCCAGTCCGGCAGTGGGCTCGTCGAAGAGCACTATGCGAGGATCACCGACAAGTGCCCTCGCGATCCCGACCCTTCTCCGCATTCCTCCCGAGAGTTCTGCCGGCATCTTGTCAATCGCGTCCTCAAGGTCCACGAAGGCCAGCATCTGCCGGACTTGATCCTCCACCATGTCCTCCGGCAGCTTGTTCTCATGAAGGCGGTAAGCGACATTATCGTAGACCGGGAGCGAATCAAACAAGGCTCCTTCCTGGAAGACCATGCCGATCTTTTCGCGAACATCCATCATCTCGGCTTCTGTCAGATAAGTGATGTCTTCGCCGTCGATCAGGATCTCGCCCTGGTCAGGTTTTAGCAGTCCGAGGACGAGCCGGATCAAAGTTGATTTTCCGCTTCCGCTGCGGCCGAGGATGATCTTGGTCTCACCTTGGCGCACCTTGAAACTCACATTGTCGAGCACGACCTTGTCGTCAAAGGCAAGATACACGTTACGAAATTCTATCGCAGGCAAGGCTCGCGAGGCCTCGAAGAACGGGTCAAGAAAGTCCTTCGCAATGTGTACTTCACGAGGCGAACTCTCTGTGTCCTTACTTTTTCTTTTGAATAGATTCAGCATGTATCCCTATAGCGACGCCCCGTCTCAGTCAAGCAGGTGTTGCAGCGCCCTGGCAAGGAAGAAGTCAGCGATGATCACGACGATCGATGAGACTACGACGGCGCTTGTCGTCGAACGGCCTACCCCGACCGTTCCGCCCTTCGTACTCAAGCCCTTATAACACGAGACACTTCCGACGATCAGGCCGAAGAACAAAGGCTTGATCACACCGCCGATGATGTCTTCAGTGGCGATCCCGTTTCTCGCGGAGGTGATGAAAACATTATAGTCCAGGCCAAAAAGACCATTCGCGACCACCCCGCCGCCGATTATTCCGAAGAGGTCCGCGGCAACTGTTAGCAGAGGAAGCATCAGGATCAGCGCGATCACCCTTGGGGCGACAAGCTTTCTGTACGGGTCAGTCCCCAAAGCACGCATCGCGTCGATCTGTTGGGAAACGACCATCGCGCCAAGTTCAGCGGAAATAGCCGAACCGATCCTTCCAGCCACCATTAACGCCGTAAGTACGGGACCGAGTTCGCGGACGAGCGTATAAGCGACAAGACGGCCGGTTTCGTTCTGTCCGCCGTATGACGCGAGCGTGTCAAAGCTCTGCAATGTAAGCACGGCTCCCGTGAAAAATCCGGTGAGAAGTATGATCGGAAGCGAGCCGACGCCGATCTCGTCCATCTGCCTGATGCTTTCCGCGATGTATCTCGGCTTCCTAAAAAGCCGGACAAACGCGTAGAAGATCAGGAACGAGGTCTCCTGCAGCTCGAAAAGAAATTTCTTAATCGGATTCATTTATGGGCAACAATGGAACCCCGCGCACAAACTTCATTGCCTGCTTCCCGGGGAACCAAACCAGGACAATAACCGGCACGGACTTGATTGACTCTCAATAAGATACAACGAGTGCCCCAAAACAACAACAAAAGGCCGGCTTTTTGCAAAAGCCGGCCGTAGCGATTAAGTGGCGTGTTACGAGCAAATTAAAGCCGATCGTCGGGACGTTTCACTGGATTATCCGTGTTTGGTCTTGCACGCCTCTCGTTCTGCCTGCGGAGCGATCTGCGCCGCATTTCCTCACCCTGTCGAGCGAATCTGCTGCGAAGTTCACGGAATCGTACAAGTTGTTCCGGGGTAAGCACTTTGCGGACTGCGACTTCCGACATCGCGCGCAGTTTGCTAACCTCGGCTTCCGCCTCGATCACGGCCCGCACTCGACCTTTCAGATGCTCTTCATCAAGCGAATCGGCATAGATCGCCTGATCCAGATCCTTGCGTGCCGCCTGGACCTGCTGCTGGGCAAGCCTCATCTTTGGCCGGTTATCAACATTGATCTTTCTGATCATCATCATCTGGTCGTCTGTGAGATTCAGTTCCCGACGCAGGATGTTCCGTCTGTTGGGAGAATCATTGTCCACGCCTCGGGCCGTGAAAGAGTCTTCCGGCGGGGGCGGAGGTCCATTCTGCGCCAGGACCTGAGATGCAGACGCGAACAGGAGAAATGCGAATAATATCGGTACGTATCCTTTCATCAAAATGTCCTCCGAACCGTTCAATCGTCCTTGCCGGTCTCGGCAAACAGGTCGGTCAAACGGAGCGAATCGTCATCGGTGTCTTCAGTCGCCGCCTCGGAAAGCCTCGGCGGTTCGTTGTTTTCGGCCAGTTGGTTCACAGGAACAGCCCTCGGCTTTCGGGCCCGCTGATCCGGTATCCTTCGGGATGGCTTCGAGGCATATTCTTCGGTGCCGGGACCGGCTTGCGGTGCGACCCCGTCCTCGTTTTCGACCAGGTCATCCGTTGTCCCCGGAACTTGTTTTTCCGGGGTCTCGAGGTCTTTTGCAGGGATGGGATCGGATCCCGGGTTCGATCTTGTTTCGATATCCGTTCCGGAGGGGCCACCCGCGACCTGACTATCCGAACTTTTGTAAGCGATAAGGCTGTAAGCAAAGAAAGCCGCAAAGATCAAAATGGCCGCCGCCAGTGCACCTGAAACTGCCCGTACCCCGAGCGGAAAGCCGGCGAACAGGTCCCGCAATCGATCCAGCAAGCCCGGTTCTTCAACTGCCGTTTTCGGGACACTCTCCTGACGAAGTTCGCCGATCGAAAGGCGGATCATAGAGAACGCGGCCAGATCTTCAGTGCAGGAATCGCAGTTCGCAAGGTGTTCCTCAAAGTTCTTCTGTTCTGCGGGTCCCAGTTCACCGTAAAGGTATGCCGCGGCATCCGTGCCGCAGCCGTCCGTATTCTTTCTGGAATCAAACATTTCGTTCACCATAAGGCGTCTCAAACAACGTCAACGGGGACGTTTTGGAGTTTCATTCTCAACTGCTTCAGCGCGGTGTAAAGCCTGCTTTTCACGGTGCTGAGCGGAAGTTCCATTTCGTCGGAGATCTCCTGAAATGTCATCTCGTGGAACTCCTTCATCATCACGATCTCTTTCAGGTCCGGAGGAAGAGCATTGACCGCAAGCCTGACGGCGCGAAGTCTCTCCTTCCGCTCAGTTTGTCTGGACGGCGATTCGTGGCCCGGAGCCACGAATATCTTCTCTTCCAAAGGATCCGACTCATCGACAAAATTCTCAGAACGTACCTTGTCCTTCCTCTTCCGGGTTAGGCACTGATTTACTGCAATACGGTGAAGCCAGGAAGATACCTTTGCCTCACCCCGGAACCTTTCAAGGTTTCTGAACGCGGCGATAAATGTGTCCTGCGATGCGTCCTTCGCCTCGTCGTCCCGTTTAAGGATCCCGTAACAGAGCGCATATATCTTGCGCTCCCAACGGATGACGATCTCGCCGAACGCGTCCGGATCCCGGTCGACCGCCAACTTGACCAGTTGTTCATCCGTCAGTTCACTCAACATACTTCTTCCAAGTCATGACTTGTCAGAGGATACTACAATCGGCGCCGCGCGCTGATCAATTCGGCGGCGGACGCTTCCTAAGACGCGCCGCAGCTGTAAATAGTCGAGTCTATTGACTCTGGCGAGTCTATCGAGTTTATCGAGTCTGGTGGGTCTGTTGAGTCTGTCGTTGTGGCCGGCGCTCCAGTCAGATTCC
>JAHEEZ010000075.1 GCA_024640445.1 Acidobacteriota bacterium
CGGATCAACATCGTGCCGTGTGACCGAACAGCTTTCAGGGTTCCCTCAGCCGACACGTCAGTTTACGGGGGCAGCAGGCCCTCAGATTTCTAAGGAGGTCATTATGAAAAAGAGCGCATTGATCAATTGTTCACTTTTGCTACTGGCGGTCGCGTTGGCAGCGGTTTCTGTTTCAGCTCAGACACTCGGCTCATACCGGGCACAGATTCCTTTCGATTTTACGGTTGGGAATGTTGATTATTTGGCAGGCGATTACGTGATCAGGCTGGAGAGCCCGAACTATCTGGCAACGATCTTCAGCCTGGCCGATGATGATGGGAAGGAGCTGCTCGTTTCAGCGGTGATGCCCAACAAAAGTCATTCCAAGGACAAGGCCGCAAAACTGGTCTTTGACAAGTATGGCGAGTTCTACGTTATGAACCGCATCGCCGCGCCAAGGTTTGCCTTTGCGGCGCCCAAGACGGACACAAAGTCGTGGATGTACGTTACGAAGAACCTTCTGAGAAAGCCGGAGACCGTGTCGATAGTTCTTGCCAGATGAGACCCCGGGATCTTAGAACGCTCGATCCCATTCTAGCGGTAGAGGCTGCCCCGGTGGCCGGAAGACGTGCTCCGGGGCGGCCAGCGGCAGATTTGGAAGGACCGGGAGGCGGCAAATCACATTTCCAATAATTGACATCGCCTTGTGAGGTGAAAAGGAGAAAGGAAAATGAAAACAAGAGGAGCGGAAGGCGCTGAAGGCGGCTGTATGACCGGCATTCCACCTGGAAACACACGTACGAGGATCAATAACGCATATCTTCTCCAGAGAAGATCAACCCTATTCTCAACCTGTTTACTCGTAGCGCTTCTGATTTCGATCGGGTTTTACGGGACGTCGGTGAACAATGTCGTTGCTGCCGGTTCGGCCGGTCAGGATCTAACCTATTCAACCTTTTTTGGCGGGGGTGCTATCGCTGCGGGCATAACCGTCGATGATTACGGAGCGGCTTACATAACAGGAATGACAGAGTCCAATGATGTCTTTGTGGCAAAGTTCACTCCCAACGGCGGGGGTTCAGGAGATCTCGATTGGTCATACGAGATCGGAGGAAGTGGAGTTGACTGCGGCATCGAGGTTGCCGCAGATGTATCGGGTAATGTCTGGATCATAGGCTTCTCGCAATCCGTCGATTTCCCAATTTCTCCAAATTCCTTTGGCGGCGGCGACCAAGGCATCTTCATTCTCAAGTTAGACGGGGGCGGAAACCTTCTCTACTCGGACATCGTCGGATACGGCGCGGGAATGTCTGAGCCGCATAATTTAGACATTGCCATCGACGATGAATACCTTTACCTGTTCGGGGATACCAGTGACGCCAATTTCTTTGACTTCTGGGGCGCAGGCCCCATAACCCCATTCCACGGAGGCAAAGACGCTTTCGTCGTGAAGCTACGTCAAACAGATTCGGGATTTGAATGGGGAACTTTTGTAGGCGGCAGCGGCAATGAAAATGGCTTCGGGATAGCAGTGGACTTGAATGGATTCGTCAGCATTACCGGGGGAACCGACTCGACGGATCTTCTTGGAAACGGCATAAACGGCATGCCGTTGACCGGTTCAAACGACTGTTACGTTGCAAGACTTGATCCGGCCGGAAACGTCGTGTTTTCAACGTACCTGGGCGGAAACGAAGCGGGGGGAGCTTCAGGACCCGAGTTTGGAGCCGGGATAGCCGCTGACTATTATGGCAATATCTATGTGACCGGCAGGACAAGCGGGCCAAATTTCCCTACCAGCACGGACGCATTCGATCCTGACCACAACGGAAATACCGACGCATTTCTTACCGTACTGGACCCGGCACAACCGGGTTCTGCCAGTATTCTTTATTCCACCTATCTTGGCGGTAGCGGAAGTGAACGCGGAGATTCGGTCGACGTCGACTCCAACGGCAACGCCTACGTCTATGGGCGCACATGGTCCGATCCTTTTCCCACCAGAGATGCCCTTTACGGGTACAAAGCAAAACAAGACCTCTTCGTGGCAAAACTCGATCCTGGTCTTTCCGGTGCTAACAGCCTTGTGTCTTCCACCTACTTTGGGGGAAGGGGCGGCGACCATGACGGAGGGCTTGCATTCAGCGATGCTTCCGGCAGCGGACGGGTCTATTTGACAGGCTGGACTGATTCCGGCAGGGGATTTGACACCACTGATGGTGCTTATGATGAATCATTTAACGGGGGCCAATCGGACGCATTCTTGTCGATTCTGGAATTCCGGGAAGTAGCCCAACCGACTTCGGTCCACGTTGACAGTATCTTGTTAACGACCGTCAGTGCCGGTCAGGGGAAGAAACGGGGCCGGGCGGAAGTGGCCATATTCGATGACCAGGGAAGTCCCGTCGCAGGCGCTTCGGTTACAGGTGCGTTTAGCGGTGACTTCTCAGACACTGGTGTAAGCGCCATTACCAACAGTAGCGGCGTCGCGGTATTTACGACATCAAGTGCGATCAAAGGCACTGTTTCCTTCAGTTTTTGCGTCACCGATGTAACGGCCGGTCTACCGTATGTTCCGGGTGACAATGGCGAGAGCTGCGACAGCTTATGAGATTGGCTAGCCTGGATACCAGGCTCGCGTTCGAAAAGGCCAGATAACTAAAAGAGGCTGTCTGAAAAGTCGATCGACAACTGTTTTTTGACAATCCGGATCGTCAAGCCCGGATGATGGAATACATCAGTTGCCCCCGGCTTTAGACGGGGGTGAACAACTTGCGCAAATGACTACAAGGGCTTCAGCCCCGATATTGCCGGCTAAAGCCGGCAAGAGATTCAGGAAATGACTCCCTGTCCCCCCCGCTGAAGCGGGGGGCAAGTGATCTCTTCAAGAGCAGGGCAGAACGATCGGGGGAGGTAAGGGAAGAGTCTTGAATTGCTTTTCAGACAGCCTCTATTCCTTCTGACAATTAAGGGTATCGCCCCCTAAAGCTCGTTGTACTCTTTCTCTGCCGCTATCAGGACCGGAAGATCCTTGTCAGCGTCCTTCCACATTTTGAAGAACAGTTCGTATTCCCTCTTGTCCTTCATCGCACGCGCTTTTCCCAGTTGGGCAAGAGGATAGAGGACTGAAAAAGGGGACTCGCCGCGGTGATGCGACCGAGTTCGCCGGGTGCCGCCGATTGTCTCCGGCGTTTTTCGGCGGGCGCTGTCCGCCTGTGCGGCGCGAAGCGCTACACTAGACGATTTGTTGAATGCCTCAGTCTTTAAGTTTGGGACTTGGAACCTTAGACTTTGGAGGAGAGCGGGCAAGGATGCCCGCGGTCCGATCCCCTCCATTCACCATTCACCATTCACCATTCACGAAGAATTTCACCGCCAGGCCTTGCTGTCTACGATCTGAATGTAATTGCTGCGTTCGTACGCGGTCGGGTCCGAAATATGGCGCTGGCTCATCGAGCCCTTGAACGCTCCGACCGAGATGAAATTCATCGCGTCCATGTAGGTTTCCAGATCGTCCAGAATCGCCCCGATCCAGGGGATCCCGTTCTTCAGGATCGCCGACGCCACCATTGCCACGTCGGCCCCTGCGAGCAGGTACTTGATCATCTCCCGAGCGCCGTGAACGCCTGTCGTCGCCGCGAGTGAGACCGGGATGCGGCCATAAAGCACGGCTATCCACAGCAGCGGAAGCCGGATCTCCGAGGGCTCACTCAGATCCAGATTCGGCACCGCTTTGAGCTCTTCAATATCGAAATCGGGCTGGTAGAAACGGTTGAAGAGCACAAGGGCGTCCGCGCCGGCTTCCTGCAGCCTGAGCGCGGTGTTCCCGATCGCTGAAAAGTACGGGTTTAGTTTCACGGCGATCGGAATGCTGATCGTCTCGCGAACCATGGTAACAATATCGACATAACGCTGTTCCACTTCGTCCGGCCTGAGCCGTATATCAGCCGGGATGAAGTAAACGTTTATCTCAAGAGCGTCGGCACCTGCTTGTTCTATGTCCTTCGCGTATTCTATCCAGCCCTCTGGGGTAACGCCGTTCAGACTGGCAATGATCGGAATGCTGGTCTGCTCCTTTGCCTGCCTGATTATTTCAAGATATTGGCCGGGTCCGACCGCATAATCCTCAAGAGACGGGAAGAAGTCCGAGGCTTCCGCGAAGGCGTTCGTTGTCGCGCGGTAGACCTCATCAACCATGGCCGCCTCCTGCCGGATCTGCTCTTCAAAAAGCGAGAAGAGGACGACCGCCCCCGCTCCGGCGTCTTCCATCGCGACTATGTTCGCTACCTTCTGGGAAAGGGGGTTCGCGGAAACCACAAGCGGAGACCGCAGTTCCAAGTCCATGTACCTGGTCGTAATATCGATCATCTTCTTTTCCTCCCCGCTCAAATCACAGGCCTGAACGCCGCCGCGCCAAAACCAGCCATCTCTTCATATGTCTTCCAGCGAAGATCGACTATCTCCTGGGCGAGCTGCATCAGCGTTTCGGCTTCTGTCGGGTTCGTCTGCGTCAGCACCTTGTACCTCAGTTCGTTGTAGGCATATTTCCTTAAAGGGATCGCCGGCTTTGTCGAATCGAGTACGAACGGGTTCAACCCTTTCTTTCGAAGCACCGGATTGTAGCGGATCAACGGCCAGTAACCGCTGTCCACCGCCAGCTTCTGCTGCAGAAGCCCCTTCTCCATATCTATTCCGTGAGCGATGCAATGGCTGTAGGCCAGTACCAGCGAAGGCCCCTCGTACGCCTCGGCCTCGCGCATCGCGAGAAGCGTTTGCTGAGGATTCGCCCCCATTGCGATCTGCGCGACGTAAACGTTCCCATACGAGATAGCCTGCAGAGCCAGGTCCTTTTTTCCGACCCGCTTTCCGGCCGCGGCAAACTTTGCAGAGGCCGCCGTCGGGGTCGCTTTCGACATCTGCCCGCCGGTGTTCGAATAGACCTCCGTGTCCAGCACCAGCACGTTTACGTTCTTTCCGCTCGCTAGCGCGTGGTCCAGTCCGGCCGAGCCGATGTCATAGGCCCATCCGTCGCCGCCGACAAGCCACACACACCGGTGGACAAACTGGTCGGCCAGCGAGAACAGGTGCTTGGCTTCAGGTACGTCAAGCCCGATCAGCCTGTCTTTCAACAGAGCAACCCGTACCCTTTGTTCGCCGATCTCGCTCTCAAGCTCCTGCGGAGCGGTGAGAATTTCATCCGCAAGGGCTTCTCCAACTTCTTTTCTAAGCCTTTCCAGGAGCGAACGGGCCATGGACAACTGTTTATCCACCGTAAGCCTCATCCCGAGCCCAAACTCCGCATTGTCTTCAAAAAGGGAATTTGACCAGGCCGGGCCGCGTCCGGCAGCGTCCTTTGTCCAGGGCGTCGTCGGCAGATTGCCTCCGTAGATCGAAGAACATCCGGTGGCGTTGGCGACAAGCAGCCGGTCGCCGAAAAGCTGGGTCAGGACCTTCACGTACGGAGTCTCGCCGCATCCGGCGCAGGCTCCCGAGAATTCGAAATACGGCTCCAGGAATTGCACCCCGTGTACCGTCGAGTAATTCACTTCGGTTCGCGCAATGTTAGGAAGGCTTTCGAAAAACGAGATCCGGTCCCGCAAAGGATCAAGATCTTCCGGCTTCTTCAATACATTTATCGCCCGCCCGCCGCCGGACCGGTCTGTGACCGGACAGACGTCGTAGCAGAGGTTACAGGCCGTGCAATCCTCGGCGTACACCTCGAGCGAATATTTGGTTTCGGGGAACCCGCGCGCGTTGACGGGCGCCGACTTGAAGCCGGCTGGCGCGCCTTCCAGATTTTCCCGGTGATAGAACTTCGAACGGATGACGCTGTGCGGGCAAACGAAACCGCAGTTGCCGCACTGGATGCAGAGATCGGGTTCCCAAACGGCAGCCCGATCCGAAACGTTGCGCTTCTCGTATTTCGAGGTCCCGCTCGGAAAAGTACCGTCAACAGGCATAGCGCCGACCGGGATCTCGTCGCCGCGTCCCTCGATCATCATCTGCGTTACCGTTCTGACAAATTCCGGAGCACTGTCCGGCATTCCCCGGAAAGCCCCATCTGCGGCGTTCGCCGCCGAAGGCACGCTGACCTCATGAAGATTCTCAAGCGACCTGTCGACCGCGTTGAAGTTCTTGTCGATCACCAACCTGCCCTTCTTTGAATAGGTTTTTTCTATCGCCTTCTTGATCGCGGCGATCGCTTCGTCCCTCGGGAGAACTCCCGACAACGCGAAGAAGCAGGTCTGCATGATCGTATTGATCCTGCCCGCCATTCCCGTCTCGCGCGCCACTTCGACGGCGTCAATGACGAACAGCTTGAGCCCTTTGGCGAGTACCTGTTTCTGCACTCTTTGAGGAAGATTGTCCCAGACCTCATCCGGACCATACGGGCTGTTCAAAAGGAAGACCGCGCCCGGTTTCGCCTGCGCGAGCATCTCTTCCTTTTCAACGAAATTGAATTGATGGCAGGCTACGAAGTCGGCAGACGATATAAGGTATGGCGCCCGAACCGGCTTTTTCCCGAATCGAAGGTGCGACACGGTCTTGGCGCCGGATTTCTTCGAATCGTAAACAAAATACCCCTGCGCGAAGAGGTCCGTGTTCTCGCCGATTATCTTTATGCTGTTCTTGTTAGCGCCGACGGTGCCGTCCGCGCCAAGCCCGTAGAAGAGCGCCTGCGTCCAACCCGATTCATCGAGTCCGAATGCGTTGTCGATCTCAAGGCTCGTTCCTCCGACGTCGTCGATAATGCCGATCGTGAAATGGTTCTTCGGAGATTCCAGTTCGAGATTATCGAAAATGGTCTTGACCATCGCCGGCGTGAATTCCTTTGAAGACAGGCCGTAGCGCCCCCCGACGATCTTCGGAATCTCTCCAACGCGGCCCTCGGTAAATGCTTCGGTGTAAGTGACCAGAACGTCCTGGTAAAGGGGTTCCCCGGTTGCGCCGGGCTCCTTCGTGCGGTCAAGTACGGCGATGCGCTTGACGCCCGCCGGTATCGTTGCGAGAAGATCGTTTGCGGGGAATGGCCTGTAAAGGCTGACCTGGACCACGCCGGTCTTTCCGCCTGATTCGGCGAGGAATTCGGCCGTCTCGATCGCGGTTTCGGCGCCAGAGCCCATCAGCACGATCACCCTGTCCGCATCCTTCGCGCCAAAATATCTGACGGGCGCGTATTCCCGGCCGGTGAGTTCCGCGAATTCCCGCATCTCCTGCGCGACTATCCCCGGCACAGAATCGTAAAATGGATTCACGGTTTCACGCCCCTGGAAATAGACATCCGGATTTTGGGCGGTCCCCCTAATGAATGGATTGTCAGGATTGAGAGCCCGCTCGCGATGATCGAGCACAAGGCGGTCGTCGATCATTTCCCGAATCACACTTTCCGGGATCAGGCTGATCTTATTCACCTCGTGAGAGGTCCTGAAGCCGTCGAAGAAATGTATGAAAGGGATCCTCGACCGCAGCGTCGCCGCCTGGGCGATCAGCGCGAAGTCGTGAGCCTCCTGGACGCTCGAAGCGGCGAGCAGCGCGAAACCCGTCGTCCGCGCGGCCATCACGTCCTGGTGATCGCCGAAGATCGAGAGCGCCTGGGCGGAAAGCGCGCGCGCCGCGACGTGAAAGACCGCAGGCGTCAGTTCACCCGCGATCTTGTACATGTTCGGCAGCATCAGCATCAGCCCTTGCGAAGCTGTAAACGTCGTGGTGAGCGAGCCCGTCTGCAATGCGCCGTGCACCGCGCCGGCCGCGCCCCCTTCGCTCTGCATCTCGATCACTTCGGGGCTGTTCCCCCATATGTTCTTTACGCCTTTCGCCGACCACTCGTCGGCAAGTTCTGCCATCGCCGAGGAAGGTGTGATCGGATATATCGCGCAGACCTCGTTGACCCTGTACGCGACATACGCCGCGGCTTCGTTCCCGTCGATCGTGATCACGCTCTGTTCGTTAGTCGCCATTGTTCTCCACCCCGGGTTCTTGCCTCATTTCGATCGCGTGGCAGGGGCATTGCTCATAGCAAACTCCGCATCCCGTGCACAGGTTGTAATTGAATTTGTATCGTTTTCCGGTTCCGAGTTTTATCACCGCATCCTCAGGACACGCGCCGAAACAGCCGTCGCATTCGAAGCAGTTGCCGCAGGAAAGGCATCGCTGCGCCTCGTACCTGGCTTCTTCTTCTGACAGCCCTGAGACGATCTCCTCAAATCCCCCGACCGCCGCCAGCGGTTCGATGTGCGGCTGTTCCGCCGCTTCCGCCGTTGTCTTGAACCAGACCTGAAGCTGGTCGATCTGCACGAGCGGATTATTCGGAGTCTTTTCGTATGCCTCTTTGCGCAGCCAGGCGTCGATGTTCCTCGCCGCCTTCTTCCCGTGTCCTACCGCGACGGTAACGGTACGCTCGCTTGGCACCATGTCGCCGCCCGCAAAGATTCCGGGATGGCCGGTCATCATCTGGCCGTTCACGATCACGGTCCCGTCGCTTTCGAACTCGATGCCCTCGATCCCGTTTAAGAAATCCGTCTCGGTGTCCTGTCCCAGCGCAAGCACGACCGAGTCCGCCTCAAGCGTCTCAAAATTGCCGGTCGGCACCGGACGGCCGTTCTCGATCCTCATTTCCTCAACGGTCATCGAGGTCGTATCGATATTCTTGATCGTCCGAAGCCAGTGGATCTTGATCCCTTCGCTGAGCGCCTCGTCGGCCTCGAAATCGTGCGCCGGCATATGCTCGCGGTCGCGGCGATAGATGATCATCGCCTCATCGACGCCAAGGCGTTTCGCGGTTCTTGCGGCGTCCATCGCCGTGTTTCCCCCGCCGTAGATTGCGACCCGTCTGCCGAGCTTCGGTGCGTTCCCCATCTCAACCTCTTTCAGGAATGTGACAGCGTCGAGGATCTTCCCGGCGTCGCGCGCCGGAATATTCACTTTCTTACCGATATGCGCGCCGATCGCGATGAAGACCGCTTCGAACTTTCCTGCCTCCTTTTCGGCAATCACGTCGGAAACCTTCCTGTCGAAGGTGAACTTCACGCCCATCGCCGCGATCCTCTCGTATTCGGCTCTCAGCACATCTCGCGGCAGACGGTAGGCGGGAATTCCGAAGTTCATCATTCCGCCTGCAAGCGGTCCCGCCTCGAACACCTCGACCTCATGCCCTAATCTGGCGAGATGATAAGCGGCGGAAAGACCGCTCGGACCTGCTCCAATTACAAGCGCGCGTTTGCCGCTCTTGTGCCGGGGTTCCGGTATCTTCCAACCCTCTTTTATCGCGAGATCACCGAGAAACCGCTCAACGCTGTGGATGCTGACGGATGTGTCGAGCGACGCGCGGTTACACGCGTCCTCGCACGGGTGGTAGCAAACCCGGCCGTGAATGGCGGGCAAAGGGTTCTGCTCGACCAGCTTAATCCACGCTTCGCGATAATTCCCTGCCTGTGCAAGATCAAGCCAGGCCTGGATGTCTTCACCCGCCGGACAGGCATTGTTGCAGGGCGGAAAGAAATCGACGTAAACCGGTCGTTTTGTTCGATCGGGCCCGGTTCCTGCCGCGTGATCGCCGAGGTTGGGCCTTGTGGTCCGGTCGGTCTTTAGAAAAGTCATTTGTTCGAACCCCTGTTTGGAGATTTCGGTTCAAAAGTTGTTGGTTCCGCTAATAACTGGGGGTCCGCGGAATGCTCCATTGTGAAATTTTCGCAAATTAGAAAGGGTAATTCTGTGATGCAGGTCGCAATGAGGAACTTTTTTGGTGGGGGATCGCGGGAGTGAATGGTGAATCGTAAATCGGGAGTGGAATAGATCGGGCAAAGATGAACGACCGGATCACTTCGGAGAAAGGACGTTGGATACATAAACCGTTGCATGGCAACAGCGTGTAGCGAGTGATCAAGACAGTACTCTGCGTTTTGGCGGGGACGACAGCGTGAATGGTGAATAGCGGAAGAATCTTCGCCAGGATGCAACGCGATTCTCGAACGACCGCACAATCTTCCAAACCCTTATTGGCTGCCGCACAAACCCCTGTTAGAATTCGTCAGTTACCAACTCAGACTCCAGAACATTATTGCTCGTAATCGCGGAGCGCACACAGATGACCAAAAACAACCCTTCCGTTTTGAATCTGCGAAACATTTGCAGGGGAGACCTAAGAGGAATATCGTTCGCGCTGTTTCTCTGCTTGCTCTTGGTGCTTCCCGTCGCGGTCTTTCCGCAGTCCAGCCCCAGTCCTTCGCCAGTCCCGGTTGAAGAAGAACAACCCAGCGCGCCGGTGACGCTTGACGGTCAGACCGTGTTTTTGGTCCGGGCAGGCTACAAGGGCCTCACGATCGATGAACGGGCGCTGAACATTTCTGCACGTCTGAAGAAACTGGCGGATGACGGTTCAAAGAAGGTGGAGGACTTCAAGATCGCGGAGGACCAGGTCAGCACTGACGTCCTTGTCGGTGACACGATCGTGATCGCGACACTGGACGTCGATGCCGAAGCGGAAGGCAAGACCCGCGCATCGATCGCGGCAGATCGGCTCACAAAGGTCAAGACTGCCGTAACGGCATATCGGGACAAGTATGGACTTCGTCAGGCACTGGTCGGAAGCGGTTTCGCTCTGCTCACAATTCTCGCCTTTCTGGGGATTCTCTTCCTTGTCCGGAGAAGGTTTCAGTGGTTGCGGGATTGGGTGTTGGGAAGGATCAGCGCTTTCATTTCATCGCGCAAATGGAGGATCCTCGCGCTTGTCGACTCGGAACAGATCACCAAAACGGTGGCCCTGATCTTGAACCTGATACGTCTCGCTGTCCTGGTCACACTTACGTTTATTTCTCTTCAACTGATACTTGGATTCCTGCCGTGGACAGCAAATTTCGCGAGTGGTCTGCTCGGGCTTCTGATCGGACCGCTGTGGACGCTTGGAAGCGCCCTCGTAAAGGAGATCCCGAACCTGATCTTCATCGGAGTCGTGGTCGTCATTACCTACTACGCGTTAAGTGCGCTCAAGGCATTCTTCCGTGCGATTCAGTTCGGTAAGATAAGCTTCGGATCCTTCGCTCCGGAATGGGCAATGTTCACGTACCGGCTGGTCAAGATCGGGATGATCATCCTGGCGGCGATCATATCGTTCCCGTACATTCCCGGTTCTGATTCAGAGGCATTTCGGGGAATCACGATCTTCCTTGGAGTCCTTGTTTCGTTCGGTTCAAGCTCGATCGTTGCAAACACCGTGGGAGGCATCACACTCAACTATCTGCGTTCGTTTAACGTTGGCGACCGCGTCCAGATAGGCGAGTACACTGGCGACATTATCAGGTCGACGCTTCAGGTCACTCACCTAAGAACGATAAAGAACGAAGAGGTCATTGTCCCGAACGCCGTTGTCGTTGGCAGCAATATAGTCAATTTCACAACCCACGCAAAGGATCCCGGACTGATTCTCCACACCAAGGTCACGATCGGATACGACGCGCCCTGGCGGCAGGTCCACGCGCTGCTTCTTCTGGCAGCCGAACGCACGGAAGGCCTGCTTGCGAGCCCTAAGCCATTCATCCTGCAGACCTCGCTCGACGACTTCTACGTCTCGTACGAACTGAATGTCTTCACGTTGGAACCTCAACTGATGGCCCGCATTTATTCGGACCTCCACAAGAATATTCAGGACGCGTTTAATGAATACGAAGTCCAGATAATGTCGCCGAACTACATGATGGACCGAAGCGAGTCCACCTATGTGCCCAAGGAGAAGTGGTTCGAAGCGCCGGCGGAAAAGGAGCCAGTCGAAGAGAAAGAACCCGGCGATGTGGACGGTAGAACGTGAGCACGGAGCGATGGCATCCTTGCCTGCGCATCTCGTTGGCTTTACCTTTGCGCCTTCGCGTCTTTGCGGTAATTCATCGAGATTTCACAAGAGGCGGGCCGAGATAGGATTGGGGTAGCTCTCCCTGATAGATCACGATCTTCTGAAGCACCAGCCCGGGGTCGAGAGGCGAATATATCAGCGTGCGCACGCCCGGTGCTAGCGCCGCGAATCTGATCTCGTCGATATAAACATTGTCCGCGACGCTCTTCTCCCAGGTCTCCTCATCCTTTCCTGCGTCGACCTTAGAGAGCTTCATTTCCGAGCCGTCGATCGACATCCCGTACCGGAGCCCGCCAAGCGAGAGGAAGTCGAGAGTCGGCGAGAAGTACGCCCGGACGGTCACTTCGCCGCCTTCAGGAATTCGAACGTTGTATTCGAGGAGCGTCGGCGAATCGAGCGACGTTGCGGGACATTGATCTGAAGGACGGATCGTGATGGCGGACCCGGTCCGTCCAAGATCGGGGATCGTTACCCAACAAACCCCCTCTGCATTTCTTGCTTTTGAATAAGCGGTCGCATCGAGTGACTCGTACCAACTTATGGATCGGAGCGCTTCGGCGCTTTCATTCGGTCTGGTCCATTCCCCCTTTTCGATCCGGATAACCTCCGGCATCATGTTCTTTTCGGGATTGTCCCAACCCGTGTAGCCGATATGAGTCTGCGACATCATATGGTTCCACTTGCCGCCGGCGAGCTTGTGGTAGGCATCGGATAGTTCGGAATCACGTCTGAACAATACCTCAACAAAATACGCATATTTGTTCGCGCCGACATCCCTACGGCTAGCCAGACGGCGGTTCATCGCCAAGGCGTGATACATCCGATTGAGATTCGCTGAAGCAAGAACCGGGTATTCGACCAGCTGGAAATATGCGTCGAGATATTTCCTGTCCAATTCCTTCTTGACCGCGAGCGTTTTCGACTCGAGTTCGTTCCATTCGTCGATCACCCACTGCCACTCGTCCAGGCTGTAGGTATCCGCATCAAGCAGCTCCGGCTTCCTTCGCGAGTTGTACTTCGTGTATTTCGCGAGGATCTCGCCTATCTCCTCAGCGTCTTCTTTCCCGAACTGCTGTGCCGCCCATTTTGTATAGTAGCCGGGCAGGTCCGATGCGTTGATCGCATCAGGGTCCCACGCGTAATCGAGGAAGAAGCTGGCCGGAAGCTCCATCGGCTTGATGTCGCCGACGTTGACGATCCAAAGCCGGTCCGCGCCGTATTGATAGGCGAGGCTCATCTGCTCCCAGACGCGTTCGATCTGGTTCGTATTGATCCAGCGATAGCTGCGCGGCCCGCCGACATAATCGAAGTGGTAATAGATCCCGTAACCGCCCTTGCGCGCAGGCGCCTTCGGGTCCGGCAGCCTGCGAATGTTTCCCCAGTTGTCGTCGCTGAAAAGAAGTGTCACATCGTCAGGAACGCGCATTCCCTTGTCGTAATAATCCTGTACTTCTTTATATAGAGCCCAGACCTGGGGCGTTTCTTCGGCGGGTTTGTCCGTGACCTCCTTGATGATCTCCCTCTGGCGCTTCACGATCCGCTCGAGTAGTCCGATCGCGGTGCCTTCGGTCATAGGTTCGTCGCCGTCACCGCGCATCCCGATCGTCACGAGGCTCTCGTAGCCGTTCATACGCCCGATTCCGCCGCGCCAGAACCCGTCCAGGTGTTTCGCGTTCGTCGTGTAATCCCACGCGCCCTTGTCCGCCGCCGCCCATTCGGCGTGAGCCCGCATCATCGGCTCGTGATGAGAGGTGCCGATGACTATCCCGTATTCATCGGCGAGCTTCGGGTTCATCGGATCCTCGACATAGAACTGTCGGCCCCACATCGCCGGCCAAAGCAGATTGCCTCGCAGGCGAAGGATAAGCTCAAACACCTTGTCGTAGAACTTCGAATTGAATCCGCCGAACTTCTCGAACGCCCAGCCCGAAAGCGCGGGAGCCTCGTCGTTGATGAAGATCCCCCGGTATTTCACCTTTGGTTCGCCATCGGTGTGAATACCCGGAAGCACGTAAAGCTCATCCCGGTGTTTCACCGGAACATCCGCCCACCAGTACCAGGGCGAGACGCCTATATGTTTCGAAAGCGCGTACATCCCGTAGATCGTTCCGCGCTTGTCGCTCCCGGCGATTACGAGATTGCCGTCGATAACGGTCGTGATGAACTTTTCGCGCTTGCCTTCGAGCTCTGTCCGGAAGACCTTGTTGGTCTTTGCCAGCTCATCGACGAGCCCGCCTTTGCCGATCGTCCCTATGATCACGGACCCGCCTGTTGTCGGCCGGTCCTTCAGGATCGCGGGCCGTTTGGCCGTGACCCGCTTGATGTCTTCCACAAGGTCCTCCGCCACCAACTTCACCCCCGGAAACTCCTTTTCGTCAACGACCAGCGCCACGGCCTTGTCTGCCGAGACGAGAGGGAATGAGCCGTTGGACGGCTTGTCGGCGACGTAGGTCTGGGCGAGGGAGATTGAAGCCGCGCAAAAGACCAGCGCAATAAGAGGGATCGCTCTATTGAAACATGAACGCATGCTGTAAATGGGCCAAAATAACAAACGAAACCGTTTAGAACAGCCCTGCGCGCTGCATCGTGATAGGCAGAAACGCGACCGTCAGGGAGCGTGCCCAATGACAAATCGCGAACGGAAGGACGTTGGATCAATTCACGTCGCTACGCGACTTCAGATTCCCTTGTGACCGTCAGGGAGCGTGCCCAATGACAAATCGC
>JAHEEZ010000301.1 GCA_024640445.1 Acidobacteriota bacterium
CCGTATCAGCTGACTCCCGACCAGGACACAGCAATTGGCGATGTAAAAAAGGATATGGAGGCGGCGACGCCGATGGACCGCCTGATAGTCGGCGATGTGGGTTACGGAAAGACCGAAGTAGCGATGCGCGCCGCGTTCAAGTCAGTGATGGATGGAAAGCAGGTGGCAGTGCTGACGCCGACGACTATCCTCTCGTACCAGCATTTCGAGACCTTCAAACAGCGCTTTTCTGCTTTTCCCGTTCGGATCGAACTGCTTTCGAGATTTCGCTCGAGAAAAGAACAGAAGGACGTTGTCGAACGGAATGAGAAGGGCGAGATCGACATTCTGATCGGCACGCACCGCATACTCTCCAACGACGTGAAGTTCCCGAACCTGGGCCTCGTTGTCGTGGACGAGGAGCAGCGGTTCGGAGTCGCGCACAAGGAAAAGCTGAAGCAGCTCCGGAAGCGTGTCGACGTACTGACCCTCAGCGCCACCCCGATTCCAAGGACGCTCAACATGTCGCTTCTGGGAATGCGCGACATGTCGGTAATCGAGACGCCTCCGAGAGACCGGCTGTCCATCAACACTCAGGTGCTTCAGTTTTCTGAAGGAGTTATCAAGTCGGCGGTCGAACTCGAGCTTTCACGTAACGGGCAGGTGTTCTTCATACACAACCGCGTCGAGACGATCGAGGCGATCGCGGCGCACGTCAAAAAGATCGTACCGGACGCGCGTATCGCGATCGGGCACGGGCAGATGAATGAAAAACAGCTTGAGGACATAATGCTGGAATTCATCGACCACAAGTACGACGTGCTGGTCGCGACGACGATCATCGAGAACGGCATCGACATTCCAAGGGCGAACACGATCATCATCAACCGCGCAGATAACTACGGTTTGTCGCAGCTTTACCAGCTCCGCGGCCGCGTTGGACGATCAAACCGGCGTGCGTACGCGTATCTGCTTATCCCTTCGGAACTAGAACTTACACCGATCGCGAAGAGGCGTTTGAGCGCGATCCGCGAATTTTCGGACCTCGGCGCCGGCTTTCGGATCGCCGCGCTCGACCTGGAACTCCGAGGCGCGGGAAACATACTCGGCGGTCAGCAGTCGGGACATCTCGACGCGCTCGGATTTGACCTCTACACAAAGATGCTCAATCGAACTATCCAGGAACTGCGCGGCGAGGAGATCGAGGACGAGGCAAGCGTCGCGATCAATCTGGGAGTCGATGTATCAATACCGGTCGATTACATCTCCGATACAAGCCAGCGTCTAAGAACATACAAACGCATCTCTTCAGCGGAAGGCGAAGAAGAACTGCGGCAGATCTATATGGAGGTCCAGGACCGGTACGGGCGGCTGAGGCCTTCGGTCGAGGCGCTGTTCGAATACGCGAGGCTCCGGCGACTAGCCGAGCATATGCACGTGATCTCGGTGGACAAGGCCCCGGAAGGAATAGCAGTGAAACTCGGCGAGAGATCTCTGGTCGATCCTGAAAAACTGATGGACTTGATCGGCAATTTGGAAGGCGCGACCTTCTCGCCGAACGGTATCTTGAGGGTCGGGCTCGACGGCATCAACAGTCCGATCGAGCGGGCAAGAGAGGTACTGGAAAAGATCAGGACTGAGGGCTGAGTGTGGCGAGTCCTTCGAGTCTGTCGAGTCTGTCGAGTCTGTCGAGTCTGTCGAGTCTGTCGAGTCTGTCGAGTCAAGAATCGGATGAATCCTACTGGGGCGCGGGTGCACCCGCGCTCCAGTCAGAAAAGTTCTACGTGACCTGAATGACCCGATAGACCGGACAGAGTCAAAAACCCGAGTGACCCGACAGACTCGCTAGACTCGCTAGACTCGCTAGACTCAAAAGACTCTCTCCCCTAGAAACAGTCCCCGAAGTCATTGAAGTCGCATATGAACATTCCGGGCTTGATGTCCATAGTCGCTTTTCTGACGTTTTGCCAGACCGCGGAATGCCCGTAGTTAGCCTTCGTCCAGCCGAAACGCTCCTTGTGCTTCCAAACGAACTCATAAGCATCATACTCATCGAAACCCTGAAGATGCCTTGCTTCGTGAAGCAGCACGGCAGCCCGCTCGATGTCGTCTGCTGTGTAAACGAAGAAATCCGGATAGACGGTCATTATCTCAAATGGATAGTTTGTCGCCGCGTACGCATTCTCTTTTGGGACCAGCGAATTCAACCAATTGTCGTTGCCGCGGAAAGATGTGTAATTGCGCAGGTAATGGACTTCGGTCTTAAATCCTGCCCTGGCAAGAATGTCGATGGCGGTTTCGACGTGCGATCGCTCTTCCGCGGACAAGGGCCGGGCAGAGAGGATCAGCGACAGGTAGAACCCGGACACAGTAACGCCGATGATCATTACACAGACGGCAGCACGCCGGACCACCTTGACTCCAAGCCCTTGACGCACCGGTTCCGGCTCCAGGCGAACTTCTTCGGGAAGTTCGAGAAGACATCTGGCGCACGACCTTGAACTGCTTCTGTTATTAAGGCTGCAGCGAGGGCATTTCTTGTCCATCTTGTTTTGGTTTGTAAAGCTGTTTGAAGGGAAGAGCCGCAACCGGCCCTTTTAAAGAAAATCAGCAAAGTGGCAAGGGTTCCAGAAACGAGAGGCAAACCGCAAAACAAACCTGTTCGAAAACTTCGACATCATAGGCATTTGCAATTCACAACCTTCGAAGATTAAGATTTTGTTTCGCAAGTCCGAGCTTTGCACTAATACAGGAGTCATTCAGTGAAGATATTCAGATACACCCTTTTTCTCGCGCTGATCGTAGCGGTCGTCGCAATCCCTGTTTTCGCACAGGAAACCGAGCTTACCGTGATTGACGAGGGCGTCGTCCAGGTCAATGACGTCGTCATAACGCTTTCCCGGATCAACCGGGACGTGAACAACGCGGTTGATAGCCTGGTAAGGGAAGGAAAGTCGCGTGAAGAAGCGGCGAAAGAGATCGAAAGCAAGAAAGGCAGGCTGATCGCGAGCATTATCGAAGAAGAGCTGATAATTCAGAAAGGTAAAGAGCTCAATATGGAGCGCGATGTAGAGGCGCGGATCAACCAGCAGTTTATTCAGCAGAAAGACGAGCTGAAATTGAAGTCGCTGGACGAGCTTTTCGCCGCAATGCGTCAGCAGGGCATCGATCCGGATGACATACGGGTGGCGCTCAGAAGCCAGATCACGCGAGAGTGGGTGTTCCAGAGCCAGGTGGATGACCAGGTCCGCTGGGGAATCAGCGACCAGGACATCAAGGATTACTTCGAGAAGCACAAGGACCAGTTCACCCAGCCCGCGACGATCACCCTCAGTGAGATCTTCCTCAGTTTTGCCGGTTCTAATGTTGAGGTAATACGCACAAAAGCCAACGACCTCGTCGCAAAATTAAGAGCTGGCGAAGAATTCGCAAAGCTCGCAGTCGCCAACTCGGACAGACCGAGCGTCGCAGATGACAAAGGTGCCGTCGGCACGGTCGAACTTTCCCAGCTTAGCGAAGTATTCAAGAAACCGCTGGAGAACGTGAAGGTAGGCGGAATATCTGATCCTATCGAACTCGACGAGGGCATCGAGATCATTCGCGTCGACGGCAGGACGGCCCAGGGCACCGAATCCAACTTTGACGAGAACAAGGTGCGTCTGGCGTTGCTTCGTGAGCGGGTGCCGCCGGCGAGGAAGAAATATATGAGCGGCCTGAAGAGTGACGCTTACATCAAGATCGCTGATGCGTACCGTCCTATCGTCACGCCTTTCCTGAATGACGACGCGCCCGAGGACACGACGGCAAGCAAGTAAATATCGAAAGCGCGGAAGGGCGCCATCCGAAAGCGGGTGGCGCCTTTTTCATTATGAGATTGGACCTTTTTCTAAAATCCAGCCGGCTCGTACCGAGACGCTCCCTTGCGCAGGAGTTCATCAAGGCGGGAAGGATCCGCGTTAACGGTGTGAAAGGAAAATCCGGCCGCGAGATCAAGACCGGCGACACTGTAGAGATCCGCAAACACTCGGGAACAACGGTTGTGAAAGTTCGCGAAGTCCCCGACAGGAAACAGTTTTCAAAAAAGGAGGCCCCGGAACTCTATGAAGTAATTTCC
>JAHEEZ010000302.1 GCA_024640445.1 Acidobacteriota bacterium
TGAGATGGAAGTAAATTAAACGAAAAAGCGCGGGAGGGCAAGAAAGGAGACAGGAGACAGAAGGAATTGTAGGGGCAGGGCTTGTCCCTGCCCATGAGCGGAGCGAAAGAGACAGGAGACAGGAGGCGGAAACGCGACCGTCAGGGAGCGTGCCCAAAAGGGCAGGAGACAGAAGACAGGAGACAGGAGACGGCTGGCGGAAACGCGACCGTCAGGGAGCGTGCTTACTCCAAAGCTTCATTATTCGCTTCGCTCATCGCAGGCAAGGCTGCCTTCGCTCCAGTCGGTTCGCTTCGGATCAATTGAACAATTGGTCAATGAACATTGTTCATTGTTTACTGCGCTTCCTGCTCGGCCTCGGAATTATCCACATTGTCCGGCTTGTCCTCGATCGCGTAGCAAGAGATCGTGCCCTTGTTCAGGTTGAACAAACGGCCCGCAAGTTCGTCGACCTCGTAATCCGGAGACTTGTCGTTGAACATAATCTGCCGCTCACCCATTCCGGTCAGCATATTTACCCCAATGAGCCCAGATCCCGACTTTCCATCCTTCTTCATCTTTGTCAGAACGTAGAACATGTTCGCCTCGCCCTTCGAGGCGCTGAACCGGTCGAGAATATGGCTCTGGTAGGTGCCCAGCAGCGCGGAGAATCCTTTGTTCGCAGTATACGCGGCATTGTAGTACCCACGTCTTGCGAGCGCGCTCGTCGAAGAGCTGCTGGCTGAGGAAGCGGTGACCGCGATGGCGGTCATTACCAACTGTTCCCAACCGCTGATCCCTGGGGCGGCGTATTTTGTGGACCAGGGGATCTCTTTTGTCGCCGGATCGAACGCCAGTAAATGCTGTTTGCCGCGTATGACGACGGTTCCGTTCTCCTGACGGACAATGGAGACAGGCGGGTCCCTCCGGTCCGAGCCTCCAATGCCAAATGCCATCGCGGCGAAGTCGGAACCGCCAAGGCTTCGCTTGAACTTCAGTTTTACCTTGAACTTTTCCTTTACCTTGCCGCGGCTCGACAGGTCGAGACCGATCAGGTTCTTGCGGTCGGCGATCAACAAAACATTATCTGAAGGAAGCACGACCATGTTTGTGATCGAATCGTCAGCTTCCTTATATATCCAGTCGGTAGATCCGTTCTCGGTGTTGATGGCGACAACGCCCATAGGGCCCCGCTCAAGCCACTCTTCCTTCTTCGCGCTGTAGAAGTTCCCGCCCATTCGGCCGTACAACACTTTGTCGTGCATCTGGAGTTCTGCGATCCCTCCGTTGCCAAAATCCTTGGTAATCCACTTGACGGTGCCGGTGTTCTTGTCTATCGCCCGGATAACCCCTTTCGCCGATGTGTAGATCACATCGCCGTCGATCACCGCCTGTCCGTTCGTGTTCTTGAGCGAGCCGTCGGTCACGTCATAAAGCGTCTTCCAGACCAGTTGGCCGTCGTTCAGGTCATAGCGGTGCAGTCCGGCGTAGGTCATATACATCGAGTCGCCATCGAATATCGGCGGATTTTCGCCGCTAAGATCGTATTTGCCAGAATTGCCTCCACCTCCGCCCAGGAACATCGCCTTTGCGCCGGTGATTGCCTTGGCCTCGACCGCGTATAGATCAACCTTTTCGGAGTACTCGTTCTTCCATAGCAATTCACCTGTAGAGAACCTCAGTCCGTAAATGTCGGGCTTGTCTTTGGGCCGGCGGTTATCCGAGATCGTCAGGAAGACGAGCAGATCGCGCTCATACAAAGGTGAGATCTGGATCGTATAGCCCTTCATCTTTTCCGTCTCCCAGACGGTCGTTCCTGTCAGGGTGTCGATCGCCGTGAGCTTTGTCTTCTGCTTTCCCCAGCCCGAATTGTCGGCGATCAGTATCAGCGGGGTCCCTTTAAGCTCGGTGAATTCCGCCTCTTTGATCGTACCGAGGTCTTCCCGCGTCCAGATCGTCTTTCCGGTCTCGCCGTCGAGCATGAGCAGGTTCGACTTCGTGCCTACCATCAGATTTCCGCTCTCCATCAGCGAATACCACTTCACATCGCCAAAGGTCCACAAAGGGGTTTCAGCAGAAACACATGGGATCACGAAAATGAACAGGGCAAACATCGCCGACACCAACTTGGCTGCTTTGATCGAATTCATAGTTTTCATCTTCCTTCCTATTTGTTTACAGGTATTCGCTGCCTATTGGCGCAAATACGCCCTGTTATCCCGATGGATCGGTATAGAGCGAACTTCGCAGGTGGATTGACGATCCCGATCCCCGCGCTCCGCAAGCTTTTTGTTCTCATTCGGTCGCGGTGCGGACTGCTGAGACTTTCTGTCGGCTTAAACCTAATCAACGTCGTCGATCGCCCATTCGGTGCCGGGAATCCGTCCCAGCAGCTGAAGCTGGCGCTCGTCGTCTTCGTGGAACGAACGGATAAGCCATGTAAGGCCGTCGCTCGTCTTCGTGGTCCACTGGATATCGTAAAAGTGGTACGGATCGTCAGGCTTCCTGACCTCTCCATCATCGCCGAAAGTCTTCAGCACATATGACTTGAGGTCGAATTCGGGATCGAAATTGACGTACAGGGCATACACGAAGCCGTGCTCGCCGACCTTGGCGGGGTCGATCCGTTCCTCGGTCCTGGAGAATTCACCGACTTCGTCCTTGACGGTTATCTCGACTTCCTTCCTCATGGCCTTCTTTTCGTCGGGATTCACACCGTCTATCCGCACTGAAAGCGATCGGATCCCGCCTTTTTCAAAGGGTATTTCGAGCGAGATAAAATCAAATCGCGTATCTGCCTCGGCGTTGGAAACGTCGATCTTCTTCACGAACTCGCGAAACGGCATTCCAAGATAGACTTCGCCCAGTTCCGAAGGAATAAAGGCCTTTTGCGCTTCATAACTATAGGATTGCCGAGACTGTGCGGACACCGAGAGCGCAAAGGTCAGAACGAACAGGACCAGTATTGAATATCTAAAAGTCGTCATGAATGCCTGGATCGGGAATTGTTGAAAGTTTTGAGGGACGGAAATGGCGTCCGTCCCTGACCGCGAGGAGATTCTAGCACGGGTTAGCAATTTGTCTAATCTATATCTCCTTAAGACTCAAACCGGTCCTCTGCTCGAATTGCCCCGCCATCGAGGGAGCGCCTGCTGCTTCTACATCGCGAGAAACTTTCTCCAACCGCCACATCGGGTAAAAGAGATCCTGCATAGGCAGATAAGGTTCTTCGTTTCGTATGGCCGAGATCCACCCATCAAAGTAATTCAAGTCGATCCCGCGGACGAAGAGGCCTGCCTCCGTGATCTCCTCGACAATGCCCAAAACCTTCTCTCTGGGTTCACGCAGTACCACAATTACAATTTCTCCGTTTTCGATCTTCATAAAGTTGTCAGAATGTTACTTGTTCGCCGGTTCTGCAGAGAGGATCGTCCATTCCCCTGCCGTTCCGAGCGTTTCTGTGTGGAGCAGGTCGCTGTCCGTTAGTTTGCTCACGTGCCAGTTATGCGCGACCACCAGCACCCTTGTTCCTGGTTCGGCCTTTGCAAATTGGGCGATTTCACTGGCGTCGCGAAAACCCCTCTGCTTGCCGTCCTCGGTTCTGGCAAGCCGTCCCGCGGCATAGAACTCAAGACTGTGGTTGATATCCAAAAGGTCTACAATTTTTTCTGAATTGTATCCCGCACGGCCTGCGAACCTCACCAGTCCCTTGGCGGAATCGGCCTCGGCGAATCGCGGCAGCACGGCAGCTACAATGATGAAGATCACCGCAAGCGTCGCGGCCGCAAGACCTTTGAACGCGAGCGCCCTTTTTGGAAAACCGGAAACATAATTTGAAATGAAGATCGCGGTGATGATCGATGCCGCCGGGAGCGAAGGCAGTATGTATCCCGGAAGTTTCGAACCGCTGAAAGAGAAGAATACCAGCGGCACAAGCATCCACGCGAACGCGAAGACCGCCATGTCCCGCTCTGAGGACGATTCCCGCGGGCCGCCTCCGATACGTTTTCGAATATCACCAACAATCGCGTTCCCATGCTTCCATGCGCCGGCAAAGAAGAAGGGAAGCCAGGGGATCGTCATTAAAGGGAGGACAAGCCAGAAAAACCAGA
>JAHEEZ010000303.1 GCA_024640445.1 Acidobacteriota bacterium
CGGGTGATAGGAAGGGCCGGCGTTGGCGTCGACAACATAGATGTCGGCGCGGCGACCGAAAAGGGCGTGGTAGTGATGAACGCCCCAGACGGAAACACCATCACGACCGCGGAACACGCGATCGCCCTTTTGATCTCGCTCGCCCGAAACATCCCGCAAGCTTACGCAACGCTTCGGGGTGGAACCTGGGACAAGAAGAGGTTCGTCGGTGTGGAGTTGAACGGCAAAACTCTCGGCGTGATAGGACTCGGAAGGATCGGAAAGCACGTCGCACAAGTGGCCCGCGGGTTCGGGATGAACGTCGTAGGATTCGACCCGTTCATCTCGGATGATCAGGCGAAAGAGCTTGGAATCGAAACAGGTACGTTAGATGACGTTTTCGTAAGATCAGATTTCATCACGATTCATACGCCGGTTACCGATGAGACCCGGGGGATGATCGGCCGGGAAGCTTTCTCGAAGATGAAAGAAGGCGTCAGGATCGTAAACTGCGCGCGAGGCGGACTCGTTGATGAGGAAGCGCTTCTCGAGGCGATCGGATCGGGAAAGGTCGCGGGGGCGGCCCTTGATGTCTATTCAGTAGAACCTCTGCCGGGCGATTCACCGCTTCTGGCGAATGACAAGATCATCACTACCCCGCACCTGGGAGCGTCGACGACTGAAGCGCAGGATGGCGTCGCCGTAACGGTTGCGGAACAAATGCGCGATTATCTGCTTTACGGGGAACTCAGGAATGCGGTGAACGCGCCCTCGCTCGCGGCGAGCGAGCTCCAAGTACTGCAGCCCTACATAGGACTTGCGAAGAAGCTCGGGCAATTTCAGTCGCAGGTGGTTGATGAAAAGGCCGTGTCCGAGATCAGGATCGAGTATTCTGGCGGCCTCGCTGACAAGGACGCCTCCCCGGCGACCCGGGCTTTTCTCGCCGGGCTCTTACAAAACGTATCTGCGCGAGTGAATGTGGTCAATGCGCTGCACATTGCGGAAGAGCGGGGAATCGCGATCACAACAAGTTACAAACAGGACGCGAGGCCAACAAATGTCGATATAGCTACGCACGTTTCGACCAGGGAAGGCAAGACTCAGACAGTATGCGGCAAGGTCTATGCCGACGGCGAGGTCCGGATCACAAGGATCGGAGACTTCTCTATCGAGGCCGTTCCCGAGGGCACGATGCTGATCTCCAAAAACCGGGACGTACCCGGAGTGATCGGCCGCATAGGCACGCTTCTGGGAGAGAAGAATGTGAACATAAGCCGCTTCTACCTGGGCAGAAAGGAAAAGGGCGGCGACGCGCTAGCAGTGATCGAGGTTGATTCGGCCGTCGGCGACGAGATCATCGCAGCACTAAAGGAACTGGAATCGGTCATCGACGTGAGGATTGTGAAACTTTAGACCGGAGCGTGTGAAGACGCCCGGGAAATTGAACTGATGGAGTGGAGGCAATGATGACAGCAAAGAAGGTGGTTACGGTAATTGGATCAACCGGCGCGCAGGGAGGCGGGCTCGCGAGAGCGATCCTGAATGACCCGGACGGAGATTTCTCGGTCCGTGCGATCACACGGGACGCCGCATCTGAAAAAGCGAAGGCTCTTGCGTCAATGGGGGCCGAGGTGGTCGAGGCCGATCTTGACGATATTGAAAGTCTGAAGAAAGCGTTTCGCGGAGCATTTGGGGCATACTGCGTGACAAATTTCTGGGAGCATTTCTCGCCTGAGAAAGAAATTGCGCAAGCGGAACATCTTGCAGCGGCGGCGAAGGCCGAGGGTGTGAGCCACGTGATCTGGTCAACGCTTGAGGACACACGCAAATGGGTTCCTTTGTCGGACGAAGGCATGCCGACGCTGATGGACAAATACAAAGTCCCGCATTTTGACGCGAAAGGCGAAGCCGACGAACTTTTCAGAAGCGCGGGCGTGCCGACGACGTTCCTGCTCACGTCGTTCTACTGGGACAATCTTATTCATTTCGGAATGGCGCCGAAACGCGGAGAAGACGGCAGCCTCGCGTTTCATCTTCCGATGGGAGACGCGAAATTGCCGGGGATAGCCGCTGAAGACATTGGGCGCTGCGCTTACGGAATATTCAAGGGCGGCGCGGAGTTTATCGGAAAGACCTTAGGCATCGCGGGCGCAATGCCAACCGGCGAAGAGATGGCGGCGGGCCTGACCGACGCCTTGGGAGAAAAGGTTACTTATGTTCCCGTCCCTCATGATGTTTACAGGGGCCTCGGATTCCCCGGAGCGGAAGATCTTGGCAACATGTTCCAGTTCAATACGGAGTTTAGCGACTATTTCTGCGCCGCGCGGGATCTCGAACTTTCCAGGCGACTCAATCCCGAACTCCAGAACTTCAAGCAGTGGCTTGCACTGAACAGGAACAACATACCTGTCGAATGAACGAAGCCGTCAATCAACTATATAAACGGCCGCTCATCACGAGCGGCCCTTTTCCTTGCTCTGAAGGTGCCTTCTAGTAATTGGCTTTCTTGTTGAAGAAGTAAGAGATCGCCAGCAGGACGAGCGCCGCTGCTGCCGTGGGCCACTCCCCGTCCGCGATAGCGAAATGGGCGGAAAGCGCGAGAACCAGGTCGAAGAAGAATCCGGCATATGCCCATTCCGTGAGAATCCTCGAATATCCGGTCCATATCGCGGCAAGACCCAGTATCTTGGCTACGGCAAGCGGGTAGATGATATAGGTCGGGTAACCGAGCCGGGTGAATATCTCTGTGACTTCGGCGTGGTTGAAAAAATACAGGCCGGCCGAACCGAGCATCATGATGCTCAATAGGCCCGTTGAAATATAGAAAAAGATCTTTGCGTTCTTCATACTTTGTCCCCTTCGGTCCTCTCGGGCCTTCTCCCTCGGCGTACGTCATCACGATCAGGTGCCCCGATAGTGAACCGTCCGTGTGACTTTGTGAAAGTGCCAATACCTTAACACAATCCGCTTCAGGTACTTAATTACTCCCCTCAAAGCGTTTATGCTAATCTTCAGTTAAATATGGAAGGCAGAAAAGTAACATTGAGCGTGGACTCGGTCTCAAAGTCCTTCGGGGACTTCACCGCGGTAAGCGGTCTTAGTTTCGAGGTGGAGGCCGGCCGGATCTTCGGTTTTCTAGGCCCCAACGGCGCCGGCAAGACGACCACGATCAGAATGATCGTGGGAATCACAGTCCCGGACTCGGGCACTGTCGAACTCTTCGGCCGGAGATTTTCCCACGAACTTCAGGACCGGATAGGGTATCTTCCGGAAGAGCGCGGCCTGTACCGTAAGATGAAGGTCTCCGACCAGCTTCGATACTTCGCCGCATTGAAGGGCGTTGGCACCAAAGAAGCGAACAAACGAATCGATTTTTGGCTTGACCGAATGCAGCTTTCGGATTGGAAAGAGAAGAAGACGACCGATCTTTCCAAGGGAATGTCGCAGAAACTCCAGTTCATTGCGACGATGATCCACGAGCCGGACCTGATAATTCTTGATGAGCCGTTTTCCGGCCTGGATCCAATCAACGTGGAGTTCATGAAGGAAGTGATCGCCGAAACAAAGTCCCAGGAGAAGACGATCATCTTCTCGACGCATATGATGGACACGGCGGAAAAACTCTGTGACGACATTCTCCTGATCAATAAGTCCGAAAAAGTGCTTTCCGGAAGTCTAAGAGAGATCAAAGAAAGCTATGGAAGGAACATTGTTGCCCTCCGGTGTGACGGGGGCGGAGACCTGCTCGGAGACGAGTCAGTGGTGGCGAAGGTCATCGACCATTCAGATGAGAAGGAGGTCTTTCTCAGGAAGGGGGCTGACCCGCAGGAACTCCTGAAGAAACTGGTTGATTCGGGCGCCGGGGTCACAAAGTTCGAGCTTATCGAGCCTAGCCTGAACGACATTTTCATAGACAAGGTTAAGTAACGAAATGAAGAAATTCCTGGCTGTCCTAAATAGGGAATACAAGAAGATGGTGTTCAGGTGGACGTTTGTGATCACTACGTTCCTGATGCCCGTGCTGGCGTCTGTTTTCATACTTGTCCCGATGCTGATCTTCTCGATCGAGGGAGAACGCACAAAGATAGTGGTCGCGGATCTGAACG
>JAHEEZ010000304.1 GCA_024640445.1 Acidobacteriota bacterium
ATCCTTGGAGGCTACGTTTGCAGGCGGGTCTCGGGAAGCGAGGGAGCCGTTTATGTGCTTGCCGTGATCTTCCTGTCCCTCGGGCTAGCGGCCGCGACGGTGCAGGGTTTTGCAAAGCCCTTGCCGGAATTACCGCGAACAGCCGGGATGTCGGATTATGATGCGATGAAGACACCCCGTCAGCCAGTTTGGCTCGGATTTCTGAATCCCGTCATAGGCTTTGCAGGAATGATCATCGGCGGCGGGGTAAGACCCGGAAGAAAGGAGGAAGTGGAGTAATGGGTATTGGCGAACACATGGCAAATGAGATGCGGCATGAGGCAGTCGCTACCAGAAAGGTGCTCGAACGTCTGCCTGACGACAAGTTCGACTGGCAGCCGCACGACAAATCGATGAAGCTCGGCGCGCTGGCGTCTCACCTGGTCAACAATTTTGGCTGGGCCGACATGATCCTGAGCAGCAGCGAACTTGATTTTGGGGGCATGGATTTCACCCCGAACGAATACCACAGCGCAGCCGAATGCGTTGCCGCGTTCGACAAAGCTCTTGAGGCGACAGCTAATTTGCTCGCATCAACTTCCGACGAAGCCCTAAGGGATACCTGGACGCTCCGCGATGGGGAAAGGGTCTATTTTACCCAGCCGAAGATCGGTGTTCTCAGGGGGTTTGTATTGAATCACAATATCCATCACCGAGCTCAGCTCGCGATGTACCTGAGGCTGAACGACATTCCGGTTCCGCAGATATACGGTCCGAGCGCCGATGAGCCTGATATGTGATTCGGGAGACAGAAGTCAGAAGTCGAAAGTGGGGAGTCAGGCCGTGTCAGTAGCCCGACCGTGAGGGAGGGCTCCCGCGAGCACCAAGCATGTGTCATGGATCATGGATCAAGTTTCTCGGTTCACGATTATAAGGTGTCCGGAGGGAATTGGTTCTCACGATACCCGATCCCTGATCCGTGATTCATGAAACCTGACGGAGCCCGCGCTGACGCTTGGGCTACTGACACCTTCGCTTCGCTCACGGGCAGGCACAAGACCTGCCCCTACGTTACCGAAAGACCCGCGAGACTCGGCAGACTCAAAAGACCTTCCCGACTTGTCATTCCCCTGCCATCACGAGGATCTTGTCGAAATGCTCCTTGGAGACGGAGACGACCGACAGCCGGCCCTGCCTGACGAGACCAAATTCAGAAAAGAACTTCTTCGCCTTTATGTCCGCTAGCGTGACCGGGTTCTTCAACTTCTTGACAGCCGTCAGATCCACCCATGTCCAGGTGTCGTCTTCGGGACTCGGATAGCCGCCTTTTGCGACCTTCGCTATCCCGACGATCTGCCGCTCTTTGCCGCTGTGGTAATAAAGGACCAGATCGCCCTTCTTCATCTCGCGCAGATTGTTGCGCGCCTGATAGTTCTTCACCTTTGACCAGGTGGTCTTCTTGTCCTTCTTGAATTCGTCGAACGGATACTTTTCAGGTTCTTCTTTTACAAGCCAATGGTTCATTTGGATTATTACTGCCCCTCCGCGATTCGTTTGAAATTCTCCAGGTTCCGTTTCGAGTTGGTCTGGAAAGTCGATTGTAGCCAATAGAAAAGGGATCGCCAAACGAGGGACTTTCCCGCAACTGCCTCCTTCTGAACCATCTCCGTCCCGCCGTCCTTGTCGGCGAACGTCACCTCGACCTCGTTCGTCAGGGGTTCCGCGTCCAGCACAAAGGAGTAGAGCGCCTCGGTCCTTACTTCCTTCATCGTTTCGTAGATCTCGACGTTTTCGCCCTCTCCGGCGATCACCAGTTTGTACTTGCTACCGGGCTGTCCCTTTTCGCCGCTAACAAGCTCGACAGATTCCAGTCCCTCCAGCCAGTCTTTCATCCTGGCTTCATCGTTGAATATCTTCCACACTTCGGATCTCGGTTTGTTGATGGTGACGCTGTTCTGGTATCTGAGTACCGGATTCGCGTATCCCATCCCAAAGAAGACCGCCGCTGCGGATCCGACGGCGACGATGAGGGCGGCCAGAACTAGAATGACTGCTTTCTTCATTTATCTCCTTTTTCCGGAACCATTGGGTTTATCGGGTCTGTCGGGTCTAACGGGTCTAACGAGTCTGTTGAGTCTTTCGGGTCTAACGAGTCTATCGAGTTTTTCGAATCGGATGAAAAGCGCCGGAGGGGCGACGGAAATTAGCCTCGGGTGAAGCCGAAGGCGAAACCCCGGGGTAACGGGTCGCCCCAGAATCATTCGGCCTCTTTGGCGGCGTACGGGTTCTCACTGACCGATGATCGATCACCATACCGTCCTGTCTCCTGTCCTCCATTTCTTAAAATAAAACCGACAAACGAAAGTGTGTCGGACGATTCTATGCTTTTTTTGCGCAAAAGGTCCTCACTTCCTAAGTCTTGCAAAAGTTCGACAAATGAAGAACGCAAATATATGATCCGAAAGTCTTTGTCAGTATATTGATCAATTCCAATCTTAAAAAGGGAGTATTTTAATGAGCTTCAGAATTTTCGCGGCAGGTGTCCCCAATTTTCACTTTGAAAGAGATAACAATCCGGACGATGACGTTTTTGAGGTCGCGGAAGTCCTCAATGCTATCCGCGCATCCGGCCCCTCAGTAGGCGAAGCCGCCAACGCAGCCGCTGAATACGTGACCCCCAACTCGTACCTTGGCGCTATCAGCGCGCTCGCCAGGATAGAATTCCTCCACCTGCTCAAGACTTCGGTCGACCTTCTGGCGCTCCGGCCGAAGGCTCGCCAGGGCTGGATCGCCGTAGCGCCTCGCGAAGACCATCTTCTGTGGCCCGACACCGCCGGTTTCGCAAAGTACACGTTCAATCCGGGAAGCGACCCGGGGACCGAATTCTTCAATAAGATCAAGGGTCCGCTCAAAGAAACCGGTATGAACAACTACGGTGTGCTGAGAATGCTCGCGATGGTCCTGAGCATGTACAACAATCACATCAGCAATTCTGATCCGGTAATGATACAGATCCAGTTGTTCAATTGATCAGCTGTCGGAAATACGAGAGGCGCTGTAAATTTTGATTTGCCGCGCCTCTTACTCTTAACCAGCCTGTTCGTACGAACGCTTCAGCCAGTCAATCACATTCTTGTCTATGTCGCTTGCCGATTCCACGCGAACCCGATGGCTGCACATGGCGTTCCAGCTTCCCGCGGCCTCAAGTGTTCCTTCCGGCTTGGCGTCCTGAAGGTTGATGCCTATGTCCAGGCGGGTTTTCGTCGAAGGCTGGATCAAAGCGAACTGCTTCTTACGGCGAAGGCTTACGTATGCTCTCTTCGGAGCGATCTCGACATCCTTCCCGAAACTGCTGATCTCCTTTATAAGCCTTTCGTAAAAAGGAAACAGATGCTCTTTGCCTTTGTACTGGTCCGCCACCAGGTCTGTGTCCCCTGCAGATCCGGCGTCGGACTTAAGTGTCTTGTGAGCAACAAGATTCGCGTAACCATGCGTAAAGCCGTGGTCGGTTTTTAGCATCTTCACGATCTCGCCGTGTTTTGAGAGTCCGGATTTCTTTGCGACCGAGATCCAGTGAGAGAACGGCTTACCCGTCTTCTCTTCCAGATTCTTAACCATTGTGTCTTCCATAGGCACGAATGATAAAGGAGCGGTGCATTTTCGTAAAGGTTCAGTGAGTTCGCCGAGTTCAGCGAGTTTGCCGAGTTGACTGAGTTCAGCGAGTTTGCCGGGTTGACTGAGTTCAGCGAGTTTGCCGGGTTGACTGAGTTCGGAGAGTTTGGCGGGTTGACTGAGTTCCGAGGGTTCAGCGCGTGGGAATCTTCGTAATTCTCAAACCCGGTCAACTCAGTCAACTCGCAAACCTCAGAGAACTCAACCCCCGCTCAAAGCCGGATAGACCGAGACCTCGTCATTCGGTTCGACTATCGCGTCCAGACCGCCCAGGTATTTGCAGTGTTCGTTCCCAACGAATACCGCCACGTGCGGACGGAGTTCGCCGGTTTCGTCCATCATCTTGAACAAAAGGTTCTTGTCCCCGCCTAGGGCATCCCGAAGAAGTTCACCGAG
>JAHEEZ010000076.1 GCA_024640445.1 Acidobacteriota bacterium
GCCTTCTTCTCCTTCTGACGATAGCCCTCATCCCGTCCACTGCATTGTCACAAACCGATCCTAGCCGTCCCCGAAATCCCCGCCCGACGCCAACTCCCGAAGTTCCCGAGGTTGTGAGCAGGGATGCCGACATTGAAAAGATGATCAGGGAACGCACAGACCCGGATTCCAATCCCGTGCCGGTTTCCGGCGTGCAAAACGATCAGGCAGGACAGGCCGCAGAAAACAGGCTTGCCCTCGACTCTCTCTCTGCAGCGGACCAGCAGAGACTTCTCTTGTACCTCGATATGCTCACGAAGCTGGAACAAAGAGCAGAATCTCTGCGCTCGCAACTGATCAGCCTGACAGAAAAGGAAAACACGATAAGTACCAAGATCCAGATGATCGAATCCAACCTGAGACCGGATGCCATCACCAACTTTACAGCCCTTTCGGGATCGCTCAGGCCCGAGGCCCTCCGAGAGCAACGAAAGACTGACCTGGAGTTCGAAAAGAAGAATCTTGAGACTCTTCTTTTTCAGATTCAAGCCAGCCGTTCGAACCTGGAAGCAAATCTCAGACGCGCCGATGATATGGCGGAAAGGATGAGGATCAGGTTTGAATCGATTCTCGATGCCGCTTTCCAGGTGGAAACAAATCCCTGATCCTGCAAGAAGAGGAGGAGAATTCGTTCCGAAGACCGTCCAACCAATCACTGCAGACTGACGGGGCCAGATTCCCAACATCCGGAGCAGAACTTATGAGTCTTAGGAACAAGTCTTACTTGCCGCTTTTTCTCCCTCTTATCTTCTTTTTTGTTTATCCAACCGCGTACGCTCAAGGGATCATCATCCCGATCCCATGTGATCAGGTGAGGCGATGTCCGGGGCCAAGACCGCCCAGAATACCGCCCCCTTCAAATGTCCCGGTCAAATCGATCAAGATCGACACAAAGATCTCGGGCCAGGTGGCGACGACCCGTGTCGAACAGGTGTTCGAGAACAAAACGCCGTACACGCTTGAAGGAAGATATTTCTTTCCGATACCGGAAGACGCTTCGGTGGAACAGTTCGCGATCTGGGAGAACGGAAAGAAACTCTCGGGAGAGGTGCGTTCGCGCGAAGAAGCCAGGCGGATATACAACGAGATCGTGCGGAGGATGATGGATCCGGGATTGCTCGAATACGCGGGCCGCGACCTCTTTCAGGCATCGATTTTCCCCATTCCCGGCAATTCCGAAAAGAAACTGGAGATCACATATACGCAGGTGCTTAAATCGGATTCAGGCACTGTCTCCTACCGATATCCGCTGGGCGGTCCCGCTGGCCTGGAGGCGAATCCGGTCGTGAGAGGCGCGGAACGCGCGCCGGTCGGCGTTTCAGTGTCCGGCACGATAGCCATCAGCGCCGACAGGGCGATCCGGAACATATATTCCCCAAGCCATTCGATCGACGTGAACCGGAAGGGCGAAACGGCCGCCACCGTCAGTTTCGAGTCGAAGGGTGTCACTGATGACCTGAGGCTCTTCTATGCCGTCTCGCGAGCGGAATTCGGACTGTCCTTGATCACATACAGGGAAGCCGGAAAGGACGGGCATTTTCTTCTTATGCTTTCTCCGAACGAGGGGATCGAGGAAATAACTCCGGTCGCGAAAGACGTCATCTTCGTACTCGACACTTCGGGATCGATGCAGGATGACGGAAAGCTCGAAAAGGCGCGTCCCGCGCTATTGTTCGGTATCCGTTCGCTGCATGCCGGGGACAGATTCAATGTCATAAGTTTCTCGGGAGAGGAACACCTCATGGAAACGGGCCTTGTTTCGGCGGACAGCGCACACAAGAAGACCGCCGAGGAATTCGTCGCGAGATTTAGAGCCAACGGCGGGACAAACATCAATGATGCGCTTTTGTCCGCGCTGAAACAGTTTGACGGCTCCGACCGTCCGAAAATGCTTGTGCTTCTTACTGACGGACTTCCGACGGTCGGTGAGCAGGATGTTACGAAGATCATTTCGAATGTGCTGAACGCAAAAGTGAAAGGATTGCGCCTTTTCCCGTTCGGCGTCGGATATGACGTGAATACAAGATTGCTCGACAAGCTTGGATCTGAAAACTCGGGACTCGCGGAGTACATTCAGCCGAAAGAGGACCTCGAAGTTAGGGTTTCGAGCTTTTTCAACAAAGTGAATTCTCCCGTATTGTCGGACGTTTCGATAGATTTTGGCGGAGTGAAGACCGAGATGGTCTATCCGAGAAAGATCTCAGACATTTTCCGGGGCGCTCAGGCGGTGATGATAGGTAGGTATGTGAACGACAGCGATCTGAACGACATCACGGCGCGTTTAAGCGGCATTTTCGGCGGTGAAAGAAGGACCTTCAGATACGAAAAACTCGATTTTCCGCGGAGAGCGCTCGCGAACGAATTCCTTCCCAGGCTGTGGGCCTCCAGGCGGGTGGGCTGGCTGATCGAAGAGATCAGGACCAATGGCGAAAGCAAAGAGCTGAAAGATGAGATCGTCGATCTCGGGACCCGGTACGGCATCGTCACACCCTACACTTCTTACCTGGCGGACGACGGATCGTTCAGGACGCGGGAGACTGCGGGAAACCGCTTTCAGATCGACGGGGCGGCGGCGGCCGTGATAACCGGCGAGATGCGGGAGGAAAAGGGAAAAGACGCTGTGAGAAGAAGTGTTCAGCAGAACACGCTTCAAAGCAACATGGCGGCGGCCCCCGCGGCTTCCGACAAAGCGGACAGCGTATTTCTGTCGAATACATCTCAGAACCGGTTCATAGGGACCAAGAACTTTATCAACGACAACGGAAAGTGGGTCGATGCCGAGTTTGATCCTTCTGTGGGTCTCAAGATCGTCGACATTCGGTTTGGAAGTGAGGAGTATTTCGAGCTTGCATTAGGGGGCAGCGGGATCGCCCGCTATCTCAGTTTGGGTAGAAACGTTGTTGTCGTTTGGGACAACAAGGTATTTCGGGTAGCGGAGTGAATCTCCTCAGACCGTCGAATTGGCAAGGGGTGACTTTTCTACACGGAAACGGTATTTTCTATGAGAAGGGTCACCCCATCTCCCTTTTTTTGATTTAGGAGTATTTTCTTGATGTCACCTGTTAAGTCTTTTTTGGTAACAGTATCTTTTGTCTTCATCTTGGCGCTTAGTGCCTTTCCGCAGGAAAACTGGCAGATCAGGCGCGGCGACGGTGCCGGGGACCTGATAAGTGTCTTCTTCACCTCCTCAAGCACCGGCTGGATAGCCGGCGATGAAGGTTATCTGGCGGAGACGCGTGACGGGGGCAACAGCTGGAGAAAACGCTCTCTGAGCACGGCCGCGAACATAAACGAGATCTACTTTCGAAACGACGATAACGGCTATCTCGTTGCGGGTCGAAAGATGTTCGTTACTGACGATGGCGGCCGGAATTGGAAGGAGGCGCTGATCGTCAACCCCGACGAGTTCAGGGACGGTATTCCCGAATTCCTCAGCATTCGTTTCAACAGCAAGAAACAGGGATTCATTGTCGGATCGATCATTGACCGGAAGGACGATGACGTCGTTATTGGCAGCCTTGTACTCCGTACCGATGACGGCGGTGAAAACTGGACGAGGATCCCGGTGCCGGCGAAGGTTGAGTTGTTCCATCTGGATTTTGACGGGAAGTCCCGCGGATGGATAGTCGGCGATAAAGGCACTATTCTCTCCACGAAAGATAACGGCGAGACCTGGGATATCCAGGAATCGGGCACGAAGGAAGTGCTTTACAATGTCGACTTCAGAGATGAGAACGACGGTTATGTAGTAGGAACCAATGGATTGATAATTCGGACGGAAGATGGCGGTTCGAACTGGCTGAGAGTGGCCTCTCCGGTGACGAGTACATTGTTCAGGGTTGATTTTGCCGACGACAAGAACGGTTGGATCGTCGGTGCGCGGGGCTCAATTCTTCGAACCGACGACAAAGGAAATACCTGGAGGTTGGAGTCCAGCAACACGACAAACCACCTTTACGGCCTTTTTGTGAACCGGAGTTACGGATTCAGCGTCGGAAAAGACGGCATTATTCTGGGCTTCAAAAAGTAAAGTGCCGCGTGGGCAACGCGGTCACGGACAAGGTCATCATTAGAGCAGGCTTTCAGTCGAGCATACAACGATCAACGATCAGTCAGCACGGCTTTGAGTCTTCTGATTCCTCCTGTTTCTTAAGCCCGCCCGGCACATAACCGGGCGGGCATTTTTATTTCTTTTCTTCTGAACGAAGGGCGAGCTGTCTCGCTTCCGGGAACAGGTCCAAACCGCGCAGGATCTGCGGATCGCGCTCGTTTAGTATTCGATTACCGAATACGTTTCCGTATGCTGCCGAATAAATGTTGTAGCGTATCCTTTCGGCAATGAATTTCGATTCGGTTTCAAACTTACCGGGGTCGAAGCGCCCGGGATAATTCTCCTCCACGAAGTTCCGGAACGCAGCAAGAGTCGCCGGTCCAACCTCGAACTCTCTCGCTTTTGAACCCCCGACATACTTTTCCTGCCTGAAGACCCGGAACATATCCTGTCCGCTGATCTTCCCGGAGATCAATTCCCTTGAGAAAAAGAAAACCGGGTCGATGAGGTCTATCTCGATCTCGGTAAGCTTCGCCGCTTCGGCATTCTCATCGGGCCTTATCCCGTCACCTCCGAATACGGTCCTGCCCCCTTCCGTCTTTCTAAGGTATTGTTTCTGCTGACTCTCTGTAAGGTAAGTCTTGTGCCGGTAGTAATCATAAAGTCCGACATGGGAGTAGTCCCTCTGAATAAGCCGACCGGATGGGGTGAAATACTTTGCCGTGGTAAGCGTAAGGCCGGCACCATATGGAAGATCGATCACGCTCTGCACCAGTCCCTTTCCAAAAGTCCGGTTTCCAACGATCAGCGCCCGATCATAGTCCTGAAGAGCTCCGGCGACTATTTCCGAAGCAGATGCCGTTTCTTCGTTCACCAACACGATCAGTGGAATGTCTGACGGGTATTTGTTCTTAGAGGTCCAGGTGCGATTGTCGATCGGGATGCGGCCTTTTTGGGAAAGGATCGTTTTGCCGCGCGGCAGAAACTTCTCGGCGACCCGTACTGCCTGTTCAAGTATCCCGCCCGTATTGTTCCGCAGGTCGAGGACCAGCTTCTTCATTCCTTGTGAAGATAACTCGTTGATCGCCTCGGTGAGTTCGTCCGAAGTGGTGTAATTGAATCCGGCAGACAGGTCGATGTAACCAACCGAATCTCCGATCATGTAATAATCCGGGATCGACGGCTGCGGAACCCTGCCGCGACTTAATGTGAAAGTCACAGGCAGTCCAGAACCGGCGCGCTCAACGGTGATCTTCACCTCCGAGCCGATCGGACCCCGGACCCTGTCCCTGACGTATAGGGAGGATCTTCCCGCCATCACTTCGCCGTCGACCTTCAGTATCTTGTCCCCGAACCGCAGTCCTTCGTCGAACGCAGGCGATCCGTCATAGGTCGATACGACGAAAGTGGCAAAGGAGTCCCCGCTTCCGAAATTCGCGATCGAAGCGCCAATTCCGGAATACTCCGAATGCTGGTCGCTCAAAAGTTCCGAGTATTCGGCGGGGTCAAAATAACTCGAATGCGGATCCAGGGTCTGAAGCATCGACGAGATGGCTGATTTTGTGATCTCGTTCGAATCGATCGATGCGCCGTCGACGTGATTTGCAAGTATAAGACGAAGTGCCTCCTGATAATCAAGGAGCGCCCTGGATGCCGAAAAGCGGGGGCCAACTTCACGCGAACGCGTTTCTTTTCCGGTCGAAGCAGAAAACGACTGTCCCCTGCTAATTCGAAACGGCTCGACCTCTTCGCCCTCCGTCCGAAGGCCCTGCACTTCCTGCGCCAGGGTCACTGAAGAAAACAAGGTGAGTACAGCCAGAATTGCAAACGCGGATTTCTTCATGGTTAGGTTCCCACAGAAATTCCCAAACTGTCCGAATTGCTCTACGACACGATCTGTTGGTATGCAACGCATATTACAGAACGGCTAAGTCCTAAGCAAGACAGGACCGGTTCGGGAGATGTAAATTCAAGGTTCGCCCAAGGAAAGTTCGAATGCCCTTAAGTTTCCTGAAAGTTGTCTTTTTCTTCTGGTTGCTTTAATTTAGCTTCATTCTGATGGGAACATTTGACTCCACCTGAACCAATGACCGAAGATTCACGCGAAAAAATTGTCGCAAAATTGATGAAGGCGGCGGAGACCGTAGAGATCGCCAATGTGCTTACGACTCCGTTCAACGAGTCGATCAAGAACCTTCTTGTGGTTTCATCCAACGCGATCAGTGCGGAAGGCGCTTCTGTGCTGGTGCCCGACGGCGACGAGGGCAGTTTGCGATTCGCGTGGGCGGTGGGCAATGTATCTGACTCCCTGATCGGAGTGACGATTCCAAGCGGAAAAGGGATTGCGGGCTTTGTATACACGACAGGGCAGCCGATGGCTGTCAGCGACGCGGAGCGTGAGGCGAATTTCTATGCGGAGGTTGACCGAAACACCGGTTTCTCAACCCATACGATCCTGGCGACCCCGCTTCAGTTTGAAGGCGAGATAACCGGAGTGCTGGAATACGTTAACCGGAAGGGGTCGCCGCCTTATGAGCCTTTCAGCCCGGAAGAAATGGATCTAGCGGCGATCTATGCAGATGCGGTCGCCTCGATGGTTCACGCATATCAATCGGCGGACCTGCTTGGCGCCGTAAGCAAGATGATCCTGGATGGCCCTGACGGGGAAGAAACGGCCGCAATACGTGAGTGGATCTTGGGTCAGCAGGGCGCTTACAGGCAGCGGGAGATGATCGACCTGGCATTGATCGTGCGCGAATTCTCGTCGGCAGGCGATGCGGAAAGGCGGTTGTGCAGGGAAGTGCTGGAGGCATTTCTGCGCTATTCCGAAGGAGAAGAGGGACCGGACCTCTCCACGCTTTGATACGCATCTGCGGGTTTCGGTTTTCGAATGGAGTTATGAGCAATCGGCGATCACTTGCTGGCGATCTTGTTGAAACGGACCTTACCCATGCGTTCGATGACGGGTGGCGTTCCTGTACTGGAAAGGGCGTTTCAGTCGCGATAATCGACAGCGGGATCGACACCACTCATTACGACCTGGCCGGTAAGATAAAAGCGGCATATGAGGCCGAAAAAGATGGGAACCGGATAGTATTCCGGGATTCCGATTCGGGCGACGCCGCCGGGCATGGGACCGCGTGTGCGGGGATCGTGGCAAGACTAGCGCCGGATGCCGAGCTATACAGTGTGAAGGTCCTCGGCTCGGGAGGGATCGGTGATGGCAACGCGTTTCTTTCGGGGCTGGAATTCGCAATCAACAAACGTTTCCGGATAATCAATCTCAGCCTCGGAACCACGAAACCCCAGTTCACGGCGCCGCTTCGAGATCTTCTCGACCGCGCGTATCAGGCAGGATGCATCCTTGTCTCAGCTGCGAACAATCTGCCTCAACCTAGTTTTCCATCTGTTTTTTCATCCTCATTGATCGCCGTCAGCAAGAATGCCGGGACCGACCCCTTTTCTTTCGGATTCAGGTTTGGCGATGTGATCGAACTTACTGCTCCCGGGGTGAACATTAGGACCACCTGGACCAACAATTCGTATAAAACTATCACGGGAAACAGCTTTGCCTGTCCGCACATTTCCGGGATCCTTGCGATGCTTCTTGAGCGTTTTCCTGACCTGAAGCCGTTTCAGGCAAAGGCCGCGCTTTTTGCTATCGCGAACGCGAACTCGGCGCTTTGATCACGCCCCTTCAAACCCCATCCCGGGGTTTTGCAAATGCCGACCCAAAATGTTTTGATAATTGTTTCCGGTCGGGGACCATGCCCGTTCATTCTTTCGGCGCAAAGGCCTCCGGATAATTGACCTCAGGCCAGTAACATCGATCTAAGGGAATATCTACAGATGACTACAAATTTTGAGATAAAAGACATTCAGCTTGAACAGTATTCGCTTGATAACGGCCTTCGAGTCGTCCTTAACCCGGACAATTCCATTCCGGTCGTTTCAGTGGCTGTCTACTACGACGTCGGATCAAGAAACGAACGCGAAGGCAAGTCGGGCTTCGCCCACCTTTTCGAGCATATGATGTTCCAGGGTTCTGAGAACGTGGGAAAGGCGGAACATTTCCAGTTCATTATGAAGGCCGGCGGCACGATGAACGGAACGACAAGTTCGGAGCGTACGAATTACTTTGAGACGGTTCCTGCAAACCAGCTTCCGCTTGCGCTTTGGCTTGAAAGCGACCGGATGCGTGCGCTTGCGGTCACGCAGGAGAACCTTGATAACCAGCGGGAAGCGGTCAAGGAAGAAAAGCGTCTGCGTTACGACAATCAGCCTTACGGACAGATCTTCGATATTCTCATTTCGATGATGTACCAGAATTTCGCAAACGCTCATTCCACGATCGGGTCTATGGAAGACCTTGATGACGCTACTGTGGAAGACGTCCGTGAATTCTTCAGGATCTATTACGCGCCGAACAACGCAGTGCTTGTCATATCCGGCGCGTTTGACGATGACACGGCAAGATCCCTTGTCGAGAAGTATTTCGGCAGTATCGCCTCTCAGCCGGTGCCGCCCTCGCTGGACGTTACCGAGCCTGTGGAGGTTTCCGAGAATTACAAGGAATATGTCGACAAACTGGCGCCGCTTCCCGCTTTTCTGATGGGCTGGAAGATCCCACCGCGCCGATCGAAGGAATTTCACGCGCTCTATCTTGCCGGGAAACTGCTTTATGACGGCGAAAGCTCCAGGCTTTACCAAAAACTTGTGAAAGGCGAGGAGTCGGTTACTCAGCTGTTCGGCTTTACAGACGAGCGAAGAGGACCGTCCGGGATCATGATCGGTGCGATCCCGAAACCGGAAAAGGACCTCGACGAGATCAGAAAGACGATCGTCGGAGAGATCCGCGATCTTGCGGAAAAGGGTCCGAGCGCGCCAGAGCTGGAGAAACTGCGCAACCAGCTCATCAACGACGAAGTGCGGTCTAGGCAGTCGTCGCTGTCGAGAGCCCAGAGCCTGGCGGAATACGCCCTCTACGATGGCGACCCGTCCGTCGTCAATACGGAGATCAGCGAACTTCTTGGGATAACCGGCGAGGACATAAGAACAGCGACGGAGAAATATCTGAACACTGACAACAGAGCACTTCTTGATATCGTGCCGCAGAACGCGGCCTGACCCGGCAATTGCCGTAAACAACGAACCAACAGTTGTTGGCTAAAGGAAATATGACAGAGGATTTTAGAAAGCATCCCCCGGAACCGCTTGAGGCGATTCCCTTCGGCGTCCCGAAGCCCGTTGAGACAACTCTCTCATGCGGCCTCAAAGTTGTAGCTGTTCACGACAAACGCCAGCCGCTGGTGAACTTCAGGCTTTTGTTTCTGACGGGTGATATTAACGATCCGTCCGACAGGACCGGCGTTTCATCCGCGATGGCATCGCTATTGAATGAAGGAACGGAAGGCTATACGAGCAGGGAACTCGCGGAGGCGATCGACGCGATCGGTGCAGATCTTTCGGCAGGCTCAGGATCCGACCATTCCGTGGTTAAGGCATCGGCGCTGTCGATGTTCGCCCCAAGGATCCTGGACCTAATGGCGGAACTTGTTCTGCGTCCTGTCTTCCCGGAGGAGGAGCTGGATCTCTACAAGCAGAACACGATAGAAGGCCTGAAATACCAAAGATCGCAGCCGGATTTTCTTGCTGACGAGCAGGTGGCGAGGATCGTCTACGGCAAACACCCGTATTCGGTGAATTCGCCTACGCCCGACGAAATAAACCGGCTCGAGCGCGGATGGCTGACCGAATTCCATTCCGGGACGTTCGTGCCGAACAACGCGATCCTTATCGCGGTCGGCGACATCGCACCGGAGACTTTGTTCGCAGAACTGGAATCCCGTTTTTCGGACTGGCGACCGGCGGATATCTTTGATCCCGAACTGCCTGCTTTTCCGGAACGTTCCGCTAAAACCCTCACGATTGTCGACAGACCCGGATCGACCCAGGCCAATATCGTACTCTCGAACCTTGCCATCGACAGGCGGAGCCCCGATTACTTTCCTGTGCTCCTGATGAACCAGGTGCTGGGTGCAGGAGCGTCGTCAAGGCTGTTTATGAATCTCCGCGAGGAGAAGGGTTACACATACGGCGCCTATTCCAGGATATACGCGAAGCGTTTTGGGGGTTCCTTTGAAGCGACTGCGGAGGTTCGCACGGCGGTAACCGGCGATTCACTTAAGGAGTTCTTCATGGAACTCGAGAGGATCCGGTCTGAAAGCGTACCTGAAAATGAACTGGCAGATGCACGGAATTTTCTTACAGGAGTGTTCCCGATTCGGGTTGAGACACAGGGCGGCCTGACCGGTCAGATCGTATCCCAGAGACTTTACGGTCTTCCTGATGACTATCTTGAAACCTACTGCGAAAAAGTAAGCGCCGTAACCGCTGAAGATGTTGCCCGTGTGGCGGGCCTCTATGTACATCCTGAGTCGGTTGCGATCGTGATAGTTGGCGATGCGGAAGAGGTGCTTCCGCAAGCCCGCGCGTATTCGGAGGATGTGGAGATCTTCGATACGGAAGGCCGACAGAAGAGCGTTGAAGAGTACGTAACCCCAGCGGGAGAAGAGGTGGATGTTTCCGGCCGATGGGACCTTGTCGTTGTCGCACAGGGCCAGGAACTTCCGCTGATGCTCGATCTCGAGCAGGACGGCGGTGCGCTGAAGGGCCATCTGGAATCTATGCTCGGCCAGGGAAGTATGGAGGAGGGCGAGGTATCAGGCGGCAGGATCAAAGGGACGATCAATACTGAGTTCCAGGGACAAGAGATCGAACTTGCGATAAAAGGTAGCGTCACCGGTGACGAGATGACGGGCACGGTCACAATACCCGTTATGCCAGAACCGATGGAGTTCACAGGTAAGCGAGTTTCAAGGGAATAAAGAGCGGAGATAACCTAGAAGAATGTATAGAGGCCGCCATCAGGGCGGCCTTTTGTTTTTTTAGGATTCGATGCGGGTCACTCGGTTGCCGCATCGCTGATCTTCGCGTCCGGAGCGTTCTTGCCAACGGATGCTATGCCCTTTTCCATATTTGCCTTGGACGAGTAGATTTCGCTGCGCCCGATCTCTTTTTCGGTCCTGAATCGGACCGTTTCCGATCAGCCTGCCATGAGGAAACCCGCTTCTGATCCTTCAAAGGATGCATTCAGCTCGCTAAGCAGCAGTTCGGCGCCAACGCGTGACAGTTCGCCGGGCAAACACCCAAATCTTCTTTCCGATTCGTTGTCGACGTCAACTCCCCCGGCCTTCGCCAGCCTTCGTATAGACCGAATCTGTGAATAGGTGACAAGGTCTGAAAGACATGTCGCAACGGAATTGACGGGATGACCTTCGTCACCATCCTTAATTTGGTCCGAGCCCAAAGCGGCCGCGAACTTGGCGGCGGCTTCGGCAAAGGCCATGTTCTCCGCGGCAACAAATCCGCTGCCTCCGGAAAACTTCGCATAACCAATGCCCTCACGTACGGAACCCGATGCCGTGATGTTGACGATCACGACGGCGTATCCTCCGATCAGGCGCGCAGTAGATACCTTGCTCGACCATCCCGGATGTCGGCGATCCATCTCCCCCGTCACCAAAGGAGCATCGCCAGCAGTTGTCACGTATGTTTCATTATCAAACGAATCTGTCTCGCAAGAAACAGGGAAGTCGAGGACCTTCTTTACATCTTCAGTGCGAATTTCAGAGGTTCGTTCCTCACGGGCTTGTCGTAATTCCTGGTTCATAAATTCCGCATCTCCGTTGCTCATCGATCTACCTGACACACCGTGCAAATGAAGCAGGTGTTTCATCTGTGAAACAAAATACCACTCTGTTGCAAATGTTGCAAGTGTGAAACAAGGTGTTGCAATTAAAATTTCTTTATGATATTTTGTTTTACGGATGAGACAAGGTTCGAAAACGCACTCTTCTAACGTACGTACAAAAAAGGCATTGGAGAATCAAACAATGGTGAGAAAAACCAATAACGACAGGCTTATTAGCACGATGGAACTTGGACGTGTAATAAAGCGGAGGCGTGAGGAATTAGGATTAAGTCTGCGGGACGTTGCAGACAAGACCAGCGTATCCGCCTCAACGCTTTCGAGGATCGAGAATGGGACCGGAAAGCCTGATGCGGATAACATCGCCAGGCTGACAAACTGGCTTGATATGCCGATCGACCGTGTGATGAAGGTCAAGAAGTCCGACAATAAGGTCGAACCGGTGATCTACTATCCCCACGAGGCCACTCCTGAAATAGTGGAGGCCCACTTAAGGGCTGACAAGAACCTTTCGGAAGAAACAGCATCGGCGCTTTCGGAACTGTTCCGGGTCGCTTATACGCAGTTCGCGGGTCCGGACAAAAAGAAGAAGGTCTAACAGAATATGCAATCGCAGGAAACCGTGATGGAAAACATTCAGACAGGCGCTGAGGCGCAAACCGAGAACGCTTTCGCATTTGATACGACCTTTGTCCTCTTCTTTTTGTCGATGGACCTTGGTCAAAGGGGTTTCTTTTCGATCGATGGCATGGTGATGGCGGTCGCTTTGGTCGCTGTGATGCTGATGCCGTTTTTGCTCGAAACCGGCGAGGAGGTTTCGTTCGGCAGATGGGCTGCCGAGCGCGGCGTGATCGCCGGATTCGGCGCTTTTGCCGGACTGGCCTTTAGTGCCTCGGTTGGCACACTTTTTCCTCAAGCGCTTGAGTCATTGCCATTTACACTGCTGATAATGGCCTCCATGGTGAGTTGTTTCATGACGTTTGCGTCGTTCCTGGGGTTCAGGTTGGCGAGATGATCTGAGATTTACGAAATAACACGAAAAGGCCGCCCATTGAGGCGGCCTTTTCGTGTTCGATTTGTGACCGTGACAGACGGACTGAATGATCGCTGCCGTTCGCGCGATTCCAACAGGAATCAAACGGAAACAGTTTCCGCAACCGGCGTGAGCACTTTCCGGATCGCTTTGACCTGCTCATATAGCTCCAGGTACTGGTTTGGAAGCAATGCCTGGGCTCCGTCGCAAAGTGCCTCTTCAGGGCACGGATGAACTTCTATGATCAGCCCGTCCGCCCCGACGGCAATACCTGCCCTTGCAAGCGGATCGACCAAATAATTCCTGCCGGTGCCGTGCGACGGGTCTACTATTACAGGAAGGTGAGTGATCTTGTGAAGAGCGGGAACGACAGAGAGATCGAGAGTGTTTCTCGCGTGGCTTCCGAAGGAACGGATCCCACGTTCACACAGGATCACGTCGTAATTGCCCTCAGCCATTATGTATTCCGCGGCGAGCAAAAGTTCATCAAGAGTCGCCGAAAGGCCTCTTTTCAAGAGAACCGGCATTCTCGTCTTTCCGACATATTTCAAAAGGGAGAAGTTCTGCATGTTTCTGGCGCCGATCTGTATGCAGTCTCCGTATTTGTTGACCATGTCGACGCCGTGTTCGTCCATCGCTTCCGTTACGATGTTGAGGCCGAACTGATCCCGGACCTCCGCAAGTATCTTCAGGCCTTCCTCGCCTTTTCCCTGAAACGCGTACGGCGACGTTCTCGGCTTGAAAGCGCCTCCGCGGAAGAATTTTGCTCCGCTTGCCGCGACCACCTGCGCAATTTCGAACACCTGGTCCGGATTCTCGACCGCGCAGGGACCGGCGATCATGGCAAGTTCGTCGCCGCCGATCTCTCCGTTTCCAACCTTTATGACTGAACGCTCGGGTCTGAGGTCTTTCGAAACAAGCTTATATGGCTTCGTGACCCTTATTGCATCCGATACGCCGGGAAGATTCTCAAAATGGGCCCTGTCCACCGCGCCCCGGTTTCCCGTAATACCGATCGCAGTGCGTGACGCTCCCGGCATAATGTGCGGGCGGAAGCCAAGCGTTTCGACGATCTCAAGGACGCGGTCGATCTCCGCCTCAGTGGCGGTGGGTTTCATTACGATTAGCATATCTGTGTGTTAAACGCCGCGTTCGGCAAGCTATTGAATTTATATTTCCCGCTGATATTTTGCAAACCGCGATGACCCGTCCGCAGATTGCAAAGTTTCTTCCAGTATTTGATGTATCTGGAGCTTTCCAGGCCTTCGATTCGTCACGGTGCAATAACCTTGCCAGTCGCGCTTTCAGAAGTACCCTTTGCCAGCAGTTGCGAAACGAACTCCCCGACATTATTGACGGCGCTTCGTTCATCACCGCAATCCTCAATGACCTTTACGATCGCCGAACCAACGACAGCTGCGTCCGCAAACTCCAGAACATCATCAA
>JAHEEZ010000305.1 GCA_024640445.1 Acidobacteriota bacterium
AGTTCGGTGAGTTTGCTGAATTGATTGAGTCCGGCGAGTTTGCCGAGTTGGCTGAACACGCTGAACTCGGAAAACTCAGTCACCTCGCTGAACTCCGCAAGTTCTTCCTGAACCACTCGACAAACTTCGGTATCCCGTCTTCGATCTTCGTTTTCGGATCGTAGCCGAGCATCTGTTCGGCTTTCGTGATATCAGCGCAGGTCAGCGGCACGTCGCCGGGCTGCATCGGTTGGCGATCGATAACCGCTTTCTTGCCGAGGCTTTTTTCGAGAAGTGAGATCAGCCTCGAAAGTTCCACCGTATCGGACTCCCCAAGGTTGAAGACCTCAAAATCCGAATCCTCATAATCGATGGACGCCCGGACCCCCTGAATTATGTCGTCGACGTAGGTATAGTCCCGCCGGGTGGTACCGTCGCCAAACACGGGGATCGGCAATCCGTCTTCGATAAGGCCAGCGAACTTGTGTATGGCAAGATCCGGCCTTTGGCAGGCTCCGTAGACCGTGAAAAAGCGGAGCGCGACGATCCGGATCGGATAGAGGTGAGCATACGCGCTGCACAAAGCCTCGCCGGCCGCTTTCGTCGCCGCGTAGGGCGAGATCGGCGCGGAAATGTCGTCCGTCTCTTTGAACGGCACCGTGCTCCTCGAACCGTAGACGCTGGAAGATGATCCAAAGACAAATTTGGGTACTGAGTATTTCCTCGCCATCTCAAGCAGGTTCACTGTCCCCGTCACGTTAGTTTCGGCATATTCCCTTGGTTCCTCAAGGGAAGGACGGACGCCGGCACGCGCGGCAAGGTGCACGATCGCGGAGTATTCGGTTCCCCGAAAAGCGGTCTCAAGGCCCTCCACGTTACGAATATCGGTCTCACACAACCGGAATCGGGGATTCGGAACAAAATCGGAAATGTTCTCACGCTTGACGGCCGGAGAATAGAAATCACAGAAATTATCGACGACGGTGACGTTCCACGCGCCTTCGTCAAGCAGATGCCTTACCAGATGCGAACCTATAAAGCCGGCACCACCGGTCACTAGAATGTTGTCAGCCATTTGTTTTGAATGATGAGGGGATCCTGTCTGGCCCGCTTACCGGGCGCCGAGTGATTATACTTAGTGACACGAATCTAATTCAAGAACCGCTTGCGATTGCTGTAACGATGAAGCAACTCTTCCAGGAACGCCTCGTAATTGAAGTCACCCTTTTCGTAGGATGGCTTGATCTTGAACATGATCGGAAGGGCGACACGCCAGGCCATCCAAAGCCTCTGCCGGTCCGATAGCTCAAAGCGCCTTCGCAAAAAGCTTTCGACCACCTCCATCTCGCCTTCGCTCAGCAGTGCCATATCCGCCTTGAAGGGCGCCGGTTTGAACACCCTGACAAACGCGGAATCGCTGAGACGGTTTGACGAAAAAGTCTCCTCGAACGTCGGAGCCTCGTCGCTTCTTTCTCGTATCACCACGGTACCGGCAAACATATCCCCGATCCTCTGGTCCCTGCGGCTGAGAAAAACTGTGATAAGGCCTGTGGAGTAAATCGGGACGACGAATCCGGGTATCGCGTCCACGATCCGGAGAAGGTTCCTGGCGACCGCTTCCCAGAGCGTTATGGGCCTTCCGTCCTCGCGGATCACGCGCAGTTTCATCAGCCGCTTTCCGGGTGTCTGCCCCGACAAGAGCCACTCGAAGAAGATGAAATAGCCCGAGAACACGAGCGAAGACAGGATTATGAGTATGGCGGCGGTCCACTTCGGCATTTCGGAAGCAAGCATTTCTACTGACGAGTCTTCGGCGCCCATGCCCACGACCGCGTAGATCAGATACCCGATGGTGAAGATTAGGAAAAACTGGATGAAATGGTCGATCGCCACCGCAAGAAAACGGTTTCCGATCGACGCCAACGCAAACTCAAGCGGCACGCGCTCAGGCGTTTCGATGATGAGTGTTTCCTCTGTTTCGATCAACGGCTGCATCTTTGAAGTGGTCAGCCGATAGATTAGCACAGGTGTCAGAGGACACCATCCACTGCCGATCTGACACCGGGCAGTTGATTGAAAGAGTATTGTCGGCGACGGGCACTTCTGATATTTTGAAGGGACTTTCGACTTCAACCCATTGACTCCCAGGGAGGCAGGAATGAGAGATCCAGTGAACCGACTCACCCTTCTGACGATCGCGCTTGGAATGGCATTGTTATTTCCTGCGAAAGCCATCGCTCAACTCGACAGCATCGACAAAGGCCGCGCAAAAGATATGCTGACGAACGTTACAAAGGATATCGAGAAATACTACTACGATCCGGACCTTCACGGCATAGATATGGACGCCCGTGTGAAAGCGGCGAAGGACAAGATCGACAACGCAAGGTCGCTGGGTGAAGCGTTCGGGATCATAGCGCAGGTGCTGCTCGACCTGAACGACTCGCATACCAAGTTCTTTCCTCCCAGCCGTGCGGTGAAGTTCGAATACGGGTGGAAAGTCGGAATGATAGGCGAAAAGTGTTTTGTCACGTCAGTGAAGCCGGGCAGCGATGCAGCCAAGAAAGGCCTCCGTACAGGGGATGAAGTGCTGTCTTTGAACGGTTTCCCGCCAAGTCGCAAAGAGCTCTGGAAGATGATCTATTACTACTATGCGCTCAACCCGCAGGTGAATTTCACGATGAACGTCAGGACGCCTGCAGGCGAGATGAGGCAGGTCGTTTCCGAGACCAAGATAAAGAAACTCTCAAGGATCCTGAATCTGAACAATTCCGTTGACTGGAACGAGTATTACCGCTCCATCACTGACGAGGATGAGAGCCGTGATCACAGGTTCGTCACAAAGAATGGGGTCGTCATTTGGCGTCTGCCAACTTTTGCGTTCGAACCAGGGCAGGTGGACAGCCTGTTCGATTCGCACGTAAAGGGAAACACCGCGTTGATTCTCGATCTGAGGGGCAACGGCGGCGGTTTTGTAGACACTCTGGAGGAGGTCGCGGGCAATCTCGTGGATAAGGTTACGAAGATCGCCGACGCAAAAGAAAGAAAGGACTCCGAAGTGATCGAGGCAAAATCGAGAGGCGACAGTGCATTCAAAGGCAAGCTCATCATTCTCATCGACAGCAATTCGGCCTCGGCTTCAGAGATCCTTTCCAGATTCGTCCAGCTTCAGGAACGCGGCATCGTCATCGGTGACCGGAGTGCCGGAGCGGTTATGGAATCAAGGTCCCGTTTCAAGACGATGGGTGTAAACACACAGATCGCTTACGGCTCGAGCATAAGCGAAGCGGACGTGATCATGGGGGACGGAAAAAGCCTGGAAAGGGTTGGGGTCACGCCGGACATCTTCGCCATCCCCAAGGCAGAAGACCTTGGGTTCGAAAGGGACCCTGTACTTGCAAGGGCCGCGGAAGAACTGGGACTAAAGATCACTCCTGAAGAGGCCGGAATGATGTTTCCTGTGCTCTGGCAGGACGGCAAGAAAGGAACCGCGTCCTACAAGAAAGATAACTGATCTACGAGCTGACGATATTCAGGTATTTCAACTTGCCGACCTGGATCACAAGATTGGTTCCGGGCTTTACTGATACGTCGATTCCCGCGTTCTCGACCTTTTCGCCGTCGATCCGGACACCGCCCTGCTTGATCAGCCGTTTAGCCTCGCCTTTTGATTCGACAAGCCCGGTCTCGACGAGCAAGTCAGTGATCTTGCGCTCGCCGGCGGCGAGTCTCGCTTCTTCGATCACGTCCGGTAGATTGCCCTTGGAGAACTGGTTGATAAAGTTGTCGGCGGCGTTCTTCGCGTCGGAGCGTGAGTAGAAATCCCCGATGATCAGCTTGGCGAGGTCAACCTTGGCGTCCCTCGGATTCGTCTCACCGCGCCCGCATCGATCCCGGAGGCCCGCGATCTCTTCGGGACCGAGATCGGTGAGCAGCTCGTAGTACTTCCACATCATCTCGTCCGAGATAGACATCACCTTTCCGAAGATCTCATCGGGCTGCTCGTCGATGCCGATGTAGTTCCCAAGGCTTTTCGACATCTTTTCT
>JAHEEZ010000306.1 GCA_024640445.1 Acidobacteriota bacterium
CGCCGAACTCGGCAAACTCACCGAACTCGGCAAACTCACCGAACTCGGCAAACTCACCGAACTCGGCAAACTCACCGAACTCGGCAAACTCACCAAACTCCGCCAACTCGCTGAACTCAATATAACTCCTCTTCCCCTTTCGGCCGCGTTTTCCAGCGTTTGTGTATCCAGAGCCATTGTTCAGGGTACTTTCGAACGTACTTCTCGACTGATTCGGTGATCCTCCTGGTTAGTTCGCGGACGTCTTTGTTCTGGTCCCCGGTGATCTCATACTCGATCGGCGGTTCAAGATAGACGACGTACTTGCCTTTCTCCTCTTCCCAAACCGCGAACGCAGGAAGCACGACAGTATTGGTGCGAAGTGCGATCTTTGCAATGCTCTTGGTGGTGCAGGCCGGCACGCCGAAGAAATCGACGAACACCCCGTCGTGAAGCTGCGCATTCAGATCGGCGAGTATTCCAAGCAAACCGCCTTCCTCAAGTATCGTGTAAAGCCCTCGACCGATCTCTTTCTTGCCAACCGTTTTGCATCCGAACCTGTTTCTTAGCGACTCGACAAAATCTTCCACGTACGGGTTGTCGATCCTGCGCACGAGGATGTTCATGTCGTAACCGAACGATTGCGGCAAGAGATTGAAGATCTCCCAACTGCCGAAGTGCCCGGTGAAGAAGAGGATTCCCCGTCCTTGATCATACGCCGGGTAGAAGATCTCATCTTTTCCGACCAGCTCTACCAGCCGTTTCACGTCGTCCCGGTCAAACTTAGGAAAGTGCGACACGAATCCCATCTGCCGGCCTAACGATCGGTAGACGCCGCCTGCGATCCGGTTCCTTTCTGTTTCGGGAAGTTCCGGCATCGCGATCTCCAGATTTCGTTTTGCGGTTTTCAGGAGTCCCGGGAAGAAAAGGACCGCGGCTTTCGCAACGAAGATGCCGATCGCCATAGAGGTCCGCAAAGGAAATACTCCAACCAATGCGAATATGGCGCGAACTGCCGCCGCTTCGGCCTTCAACCTAAACGTGCTTTTGTTTCGGGGCATTTTGGGAGGCGGGAGAGCGGGCCGTCAAACAGCGGCCCTTTCGACTCGATTATATACGGTGTCACGCTCGACGGCTTCGAACCCGGCATTCTCGATCAGCGAGATCAACTCGCCCTTAGACATCTTGACCTCGCCAAACTCGACCGAATAACTTTCGGTCAGTTCGCCGCCGTCCGTGATGGTGCCGTCAAGATCGTTCGCGCCGTAATGCAGCGCCGCCTGGGCGAGATTCTTGCCGAGCATTACCCAGTAAGCCTTAATGTGATCGAAATTGTCGAGCATGAGGCGTGAAACGGCGATAGTCTTCAGCGAATCGATCCCGTCGGGACCCGGCAAACTAGAAAGCGCCGTGCCCGGAGGATAAAAAGCCAGAGGGATGAAGCACTGGAATCCGCCGGTTTTGTCCTGCTGTTCACGAAGCCTGACAAAGTGGTCCACCCGGTCCTCGATCGTTTCGATATGTCCGTAGAGCATTGTCGCGTTCGTCTTAAGTCCCGCCTTATGAACCTTTCCGGCAAGCTCAAGCCATCTGTCCCCATCGCACTTGTGGTCGCATATCCTTGAACGCGTCGGCTCGGCAAACACTTCCGCGCCGCCGCCGGGACAGCTGTCCATTCCGGCCGCCGCGAGCTTTTCTATCACTTCCTCGTCCGACATCTTGTAAAATCGGGCGAAGAAATCGAGTTCAACCATTGTCAGCGCCTTCAGATGAAGCGCCGGGTACGCCTTCTTCAACGAAGAGAACAGGTCGGTGTAATACTCGAAAGGAAGTTTGGAGTTGAGTCCGCCGACGATGTGAAGTTCGGTCGCTCCTTCAGCGACCGCTTCGCCTGCTATCTTCACGGCGTCCTCGACGGAATGCGTGTATGAGTCCTCGTCGCGTCCACGGCGGTAAAAACCGCAGAACTTGCAGTCGGCGACGCATATGTTCGTATGATTGAAGTGCCGGTTGACGTTGTAGTAGGTGGTCTTTCCGTGCTTCTTTCTTCGAACGGTGTCGGCAAGTCGACCAAGCCCGTTCAGGTCGTCAGTATGGTAAAGCGCGAGCCCTTCATCGAAGCTGAGCCGCTCGCCGTCGGCGAGCCTTCCGGCTATTTGTTCAAGTCTAGAATCGTAAAAATAAGTCATATCGGAAGTTGGAGTCGCAATAGGTATACCACGAATTCTAACAGAATCGGCGGTCGATGTTGACCGCCGGAGGCCGTCGATACGGGTCCTCCTGAATAGCACATAAGAAGTGTCACAATTAAGAAATGTGGATTTTGCGAAACAACAGCTGACGCCTTTCGGTTTTTGCAAACTGGAATCCCACTTTGCTAGGTATGGATCCGGCGCCGGACCGTTGTTTGATCCCTGCCTGGACCCTGAAGCGAAGGGTCCCCGAAGATCGTGCCTAACACTTTACCAACAATGCAATTAGAGGTCACGCGACGAATTATTTCTGTTTACAAATCTCAGCGAGCGTGACATCATGCGCGGGTTCAAACAAATCATTTACTAATTCGCGTATTAATTCGCGCGGGATCAAGGCGCACTCCCGGGATCCAAAGGAGAAGGTGCATGAAAAACCGAAAGTACTTCCGTCGGATACTGTTCTTGTCTGTAGTGACGATTTTTGCGGCATTGTCTGCGAACGCCGAGACCTTCACTGCGTCCATCAATGGCGCGCAGACCGTACCGCCAAGCGGATCCACGGCAACTGCCTACGGCAGGGTCTTTGTCGACGAATCCGCCGGGATGATCACTTATGTGGTGGTTTTTTCGGGGCTGTCTAGTAGCCAGACCGCGGCACACATTCACATCGGCGCGATCGGCGTAAATGGCGCAGTCGCGATCACTCTTTCGACCCCCGGGGGGACGTCGAATACGATCTCCGGTTCTGCCGCGATAACTCCTACCCAGATCGCCCAGTTGAGGGCGCATCAGGCATATATCAACATCCATTCAGCAAACTTTCCGGGTGGCGAGATCAGAGGTCAGCTTGCGCCAAGACGCCCGGTAGATTTTGACGGTGACGGCAAGACGGATTACAGCATCTTGAGATTTCCGAGCGTTTCTCCGCCGGCAACCGCACAGATCGTTTACTACAACCGAAACAGTTTGGGACCGTCAGCGAATCAGCAGGAACTCTGGGGGGATGCCAACAGGGATTTTCCGGCTCCGGGTGATTACGACGGGGATGGTAAGGATGATTTCTGCGTCTACAGGGCCGGCGCAAGTGCAGGCCAACAGAGCTACTTCCTGATTCTGAGAAGCTCCGACGGTACGGCCGAGTTTCTGCCCTGGGGAGTTTCCGGGGACCAAAGCGTGGCGCGTGATTATGATGGTGACGGCATCACCGATGCGGCTATCTTCCGCAGAGGAGCCGCCTCAACCGATCAGACGGTGTGGTGGATCCTGAGAAGTGCAGATGGAGTGGCGCAAAACATCCAGTTCGGTCTGACGGGAAATGGAAGCAATGCATTTGATACTCCGATACCCGGTGATTATGACGGGGACGGCAAATTCGACGCCGCAGTCTACCGGTTCGGTCTATCACCTGCCAATACGTATATCGTGCTACAGAGCCTTGACGGCAACGTTACCTACAATCAATGGGGTAATTTTCAAACGGACTACATTCTCCCGGGCGATTATGATGGCGACGGAAAGTTTGAGATCGCGGCGGCGAGAACGGGCGCAACCGCAAGTTCTCCGATGGTCTGGTGGATCAGGCGTAGCTCTGATAGCCAGATTAGAGCCGTTCAATTCGGAATCAGCAGCGACCGGCCGACCCAGGGCGACTACGACGGCGACGGGGTTACAGACATTTCAGTTTGGCGAGCTGCAGCGATCGGAAGCCAAAGTTGCTATTACACGATCGGCAGCTTCGACGGTTCTTTGATCTCGAACACTTGGGGACTCAACGGAGATTTTCCGGTGAACACGTTTGATGCCAGGTAAGCGGGACTGGATCTGAAGTGACGCTAAGAGATGAA
>JAHEEZ010000307.1 GCA_024640445.1 Acidobacteriota bacterium
CCCGATTGGATCATCGAACTTGGCTTCCTCTTCTTCCAGGTTCCAGAACTCGTACATTGCTGCAGGCACTTCCAGTACGAACCTTGAAGGTTTCTGCAGGACCGTCTGACGACTGTAATCCAGCATCATCAGGGGATACGTAAGATAAAGTTCGTCTTTCGCCCTTGTAAGTGCCACATACCAAAGCCTGCGCTCCTCCTCTTCCGAATCCACCTCGTTCAGGCTCCTGGGGCTCGGGAACTTGCCTTCCGCCGCCCAGATAAGGAACACTGCTCGCCACTCCAGGCCCTTCGCCTGATGGATACTGGAAAGCGTAAGGAGTTCGTCATCCTCGCCTCCGGAGATGACGTCTTCGGCCACAAGTGAGTTTGGGCTTCCGAAGCGCTCCGTGGAGATCAGGGCGAGCTCGGACAGGAGATCTTCGGTTGATGGGTAACGGGCTGCGTATATCGCCAACTGCTTAAGGTCTTCAAGCCGCGCCTCGGCGTTTTCGAAGTTCTCCTTCAGTTTCTGCTCATAGAAAGTGTCGATGACTATCTCTATCTGTTTGCCGGGAGCATTCCGGTTCTCGTCTGAGGAAATCCGCTCAAGAAGCGTGATGAATTCCGTCCATGCGGTCTTTCCGCGCGGGCGAACAGATCGAGGAAATGTTTCCGGTAACGCAAGCGATTCGGATTCACCGGAGGCCAGAAGCCTGGCTTCCGCGCGGACCATTGAGAAGGGATCCTCCCGCGCCGCTACCGCTTCGAAGATCTTGTGCGCGGTCACCTTTCCGACGCCGGGCAGCATCATCAGAAGCCTTTTCCATGCGAGCTCGTCCCTCGGATTAATGACGATCTTCAGGAACGAGATGACGTCCTTGAGATGGGCCTGTTCGAAAAATCTGACCCCCGACTGGACCCTGTAGGGAATGTTCCTCTTTGTCAGCTCCAGCTGAAGTTCCATCGCATGATAGTGAGAGCGGTATAGCACTGCGATATCTTCGAGCGAGATGCCTTCGTCGCGCAGCTCCAGGATCCTTGAAGCCACGAACGCCGACTGCTGGTCCGTGTCCGAGCATGGGACCAGCGCAGGATTGAACCCGGCGGATTTGCGGACTGCTTCGAGGTTCTTGGGAAACTGCCTTTTGTTGTTCGCGATCGATACGTTCGCAAGGGCGAGTATCTCCGGCGAAGACCTGTAATTCTGCTCCAGCCTGAATTCCTGTGTCCCCGGGTATCGTTTGGCGAACTCGTAAATGTTCGAGAATTCCGCGCCGCGCCAGGCGAATATGCTCTGCGCGTCGTCGCCAACCACCATCACGTTCTTGTGTTTTACCGCAAGCAGATCGATTATCTCCGCCTGAAGTTTGTTCGTGTCCTGATATTCGTCGACGAGAATGTGCTCGAACTGAGTGGAATAAAGTTCCGCGATCTCCGGTTTGTCCAGAAGAAGGCGCTTCCAGTTCAACAGCAGGTCGTCATAGTCCATCGCGTTGCGTTCGCGCTTGCGCTCGGCGTAATTGAAATCGACCCGTTTGATCTGCTGGGTGAGCATCTCGAAATACGGATACTTTCGGATCACGACTTCCTCGATCGGCTGGTCGGTATTGTTGGCGTAAGAGATGATGTCGCGGATAACCTGCGATTTTGGGAACCGTTTTCCGCTGGTATCGATCGCTGATTCTTCGATGGCAATGTCGATATAGCTCTTGGCGTCTTCCGAGTCAAGGATCGTGTAGTTGTTGTTATAGCCGATCGAGACGGCGTGTTTGCGCAGGATCAGATTGGCGATGCGGTGGAACGTCCCTCCCCAAACGCGGTGCACGTTCTGGGTCCCGGTCAGAGCCTCGACGCGACCGAGCATTTCCCGTGCGGCGCGGTTAGTAAACGTGGCGAGAAGGATCTTCTGGGGCGATACGCCGTGTTCAAGAAGATACGCGACGCGATAGGTTATCGCCCTGGTCTTCCCTGATCCGGCGCCCGCGATGACAAGCGTTGGCCCGGGTTTCGATGTGACGACGCGGAACTGCTCGTCGTTCAGTTCCTGCCTGTAGCGCGTCAGTTTTTCGGGCAGACCTGTCCGGTCTCTCTTGACTACGTATTTTTTCATCAGATCGCGATTATCTTAGCATCTGGAGCGCCGAAAGCTGACCGGCCGCCTGAAATTAAGATACGGGACCGCATGCGCGCGGAATCCAGCAGTTTTTCTTCGGAATTGTTGAGGCGTGACAGCTAAAAGTTTATAGTCACAATATTCGAAAGATCAATCCCGGCCGGACTTTCGGCCGCGGTCCGAAGGCCTCAGGCAGGCCGAAGTGAATTTCAGGAGGGTAGTTAATGTCCGATCAGAATGACTACGTGTTTGACGAGGAAACTCTCACCCCAGACGAAGAGAGCCTTCTTGACGAACTCGGCATCCACGGTGAATCGAGGCGGCGATTCCTCGGCCAGGTTTCGGCCGCTGGTTTCAGCGTGTTCGCGCTTCAGCTTATCGCGGAAAGACAAGCGCTCGCCGCGGGTCTTGATCCGGTGCCGAATGCTGCGCCAACAGCAGTCGAGAATGCGGTCAAGGTCGCGCTCAACGTCAACGGAAAGAAGACCGAATTGACCGTCGATTCGCGTATGACGCTGCTCGACGCGCTACGAGAGAAGCTTGACCTGACGGGATCGAAGAAGGGATGTGACCACGGCCAGTGCGGCGCCTGCACGGTGATCGCCGACGGCCGCCGTGTACTCTCTTGCCTGACGCTCGCGGCGACCTGTGAAGGAAAGGACGTGACGACGATCGAAGGCCTTGCGGCAGGTGATGAGCTGCACCCGATGCAGGCAGCCTTCATCAAGTACGACGCCTTCCAGTGCGGCTACTGCACTCCGGGCCAGATCTGTTCCGCGGTCGCCTTGCTTGAGGAGGCGAAGGCGGGCGAGGCCAGCTTTGTTACTGAGGCGGGAAGACCTCCTGCGGCAAAGCTGGCGGACGACGAACTCCGCGAGCGAATGTCGGGAAACATCTGCCGATGCGGGGCTTATCCGAATATTCTGAAGGCGGTCAAAGAGATCCACACCGGCGAAGAGACCGCGGAAACGTGGAATTTCGCCAAGCCGTTCGATAACCTCGCGGAACGCTCGAATGAGGGGGAGGTGGCTGATGAGACCGTTTAAGTTTGAAACAGCAAAGGACGCAACATCTGCTGTGAAGACGGTGGCTGCTGACGATTCGGCAAAGTTCATCGCCGGAGGCACCAACCTCGTTGACCTGATGAAGGAGGATGTCGAACGGCCGACGGCGCTTGTCGACGTTACACGGTTGGACCTAAGGCAGATACGTTCGGACGGTAAGACAATCTCGGTCGGAGCTTTAGCGAAGAACACCGATACGGCGAATCATCCTTTGGTGAGAAAGAACCTTCCACTATTGAGCCAGGCGATCCTGGCCGGCGCCTCGCCGCAGATCCGGAACATGGCCACGAACGGCGGCAATCTGCTTCAGAGGACCCGTTGCGTTTATTTCTACGACACGTCGATGCCGTGCAATAAGCGAGAGTCGGGAACGGGATGCGCGGCAAAAGAAGGCCTGAACCGCATGCACGCCATTTTCGGCTGGAGTGATGAGTGCGTCGCTGTTCATCCTTCGGATATGTGTGTCGCGCTCGCGGCACTTGATGCGTCCGTCAGCATTGAAGGGCCCGGAGGGAAGAAGAGGTCGATCCCTTTCGGCGAATTCCACAGGCTGCCCGGCGACGATGCTTCCAGGGATAACATGCTTACGCACGGCGAACTGATAACTTCGATCGAGATCCCGAAGAACAACTTTGGCGAGAACGTCCATTACCTGAAAGTTCGCGACCGCGCGAGCTATGCGTTCGCTCTTGTATCTGTTGCCGCGGCGGTGGAGTTGGATCAAGGGAAGGTGAAGGACGTCCGCATCGCGATGGGCGGTGTCGCGCATAAACCCTGGCGGGCGGCGAAAGCTGAAAAATACCTGAGGGGCAAGAATGCGGCCAAAGCGGAATTTGCTAAAGCCGCCG
>JAHEEZ010000308.1:0-2359 GCA_024640445.1 Acidobacteriota bacterium
CGACGTTTCCGGCCGGATCAAGTCTTGCAACGTAACAATCATTTGAACCGGTCAACGGCATGCCGTTTATGCCGTTTCCAAGAAAATCCGTCGAGTCGGTTCCCCCGGTAATGCTGACAAATCCATTCAAGTCCACTGCTATCCCGAAGCCATTTTCATTGCCGCTGCCGCCTACAAAAGTTCCCCATTCAAATCCTGAATCTGTTAGCCGCAGCTTTATGACAAAAGCGTCCTTGCCGCCGTGGAATGGGGTTATAGGAGTTGCGCCCCAGAAGTCAAAGAAATTGGCGTCGCTGGTATCGCCGGCGAAGAAGATATATTGATCGTCGATGGCAATGTCTAAATTATGCGGCTCAGACATTCCCGCGCCGTATCCGATAAGGTCGGAGAAAATCAGGTTTCCGTTTCCGTCGAACTTGAGAATGAAAATTCCCCGGTCGCCGCCTCCGGGGCCAAAGGAAGTTGGAAAGTCCGAAGACTGCGAGAAGCCGATGATCCAGACATTACCCGATACATCCGCGGCAACCTCGATGCCGCAGTCAACTCCACTTCCTCCGATCTCGTACGACCATTCGAGATCTCCTGCACCCCCGCCATTGGGACTGAACTTTGCCACAAAGGCATCATTGGACTCTGTCATTCCGGTTATGTACGCCGCCCCGAAATCGTCGACGGTGATTCCCGCGGCGACAGCGCCTCCGCCGAAAAAGGTTGAATAAATTAGATCCTGACCGGCCGGACCTGCCGCAACGACCTTGTTCGCCGAAGTCCCGTACAACCCGATCAAAACCAAGCTTGCTGTGAGCAAGCAGAATGCAAATAAGACTGATCTCCTAATCTGTGAATATTTCCTGACAATCCGCATCCGAATGCTCTTGCGTGGGTCACTAGTCAGGTTGCTTTCTTTCGCGTCTTCCGCTCCTCTTGTTTTCATTTTCTTCTCCTCTATAACCTCACGAGGCAACATCGATCTCTCGAGTTGTTAAAAGTCACTCGCCGGTCTTTCTGCGTTTCTTGTTGGTCGTCCCGGTGCATGTCGTCCACGCGCCGGGACGTCACCATCTGCTCGAATCAAAGCTGGCATTCGTAGATTACCTGACCTCATCTGGCAAGAACTATGGACACAGTTTCCGGCTTTCTCAGCAGATTTTTCGAAACGTACATCCACGATTTTGTGTCAGTCTTCGGCGCTGTAAACGCAAACCTCGGTGCGGAGATTCGGTTCATAACGTAGAACTCGCCATACCTGTCAAAGACCAGCTTTGCGACCTTGTCTTTGGAGGGGTTTCCATTGCGCGTAACCGCTGAAACGAGTAACTCCTTCCCATCGCCATTGCTCAGTCGGAGGATCGTCGCCAAATAGTTTGGACTTTCTAGCCGTACCGCGTAATCGCCTGCCGCGTAATCGACGTTCCCAACTGTAAAATCGAACGGAATTTCCGCCCGGTATGAACCGAGCGTCTGAGCCGAGACAGAAACCGCTGCCAGCGCGATCGTCAGCAACAACAGTGAACAATTGATCAATATGCTCTTCTTCATGATGATCTCCTTATAAATTGGAGGGCGTCGTGCCCTCGTAACCTGGCGTGTCGGCTGCGAGAAACTCTTAAGTTTCTCGGTCACACGGCACGATGTTGATCCGTCTTCCAATCCTTAAAATCTATGTAATAGAACTGAAAGGGTGTATGATAGGGGGCAATCAACCAAGACCCCCAATAATTCAAAGCTCCTTCAATTTGCTGGGTTGCTCCGGCAACTTGCCGTTGCTTATTGCCGGAGCAACTGAGGAGCTGGAAGCTGTTACCATCAGCTTCGTTCAGCATGAGCAGATACTAGCCACCATTGGGGTAATGAATCTTTCCGAAACATTGAAATTTTCTTGAAAGTTTTCTGACGCCCGAGGAGAAAAGCGTTATGGAAGCGCAGAGCAAACACTGTTTCGAGTTCGGACACTTTCGGCTCGATCCCGCGGAACATACCTTGTTGCATGATGGCCACGTAGTACCCCTCACACCCAAGGCATTTGAAACACTTCTTGTACTGATCGAGCATCACGGCCATCTTGTCGAAAAGGACGAGCTCCTGGATAAGGTTTGGGCCGGTTCATATGTAGAAGAAGCCAACATCGCGAAGCACGTTTCGATGCTGCGTAAGGTCTTGTCCGAAAACGGTCTTGAGGAACCATTCATCGACACCGTCCCGAAACACGGCTATCGGTTCGTTGCGCCGATCAACGAAATAGAACTCGAAAGCGAAAGTAATGAAGAGGACCGGACGGCCTCGGTCCTGGGAAATGCGGTCGGCCAGATCAAACAGCGTAAGATTTTGTCGTTTATTGTTATCGCGATATTTGCAGTGG
>JAHEEZ010000308.1:2369-4003 GCA_024640445.1 Acidobacteriota bacterium
GACCGGCGAGGACATATTTGACGGAACTCTCAAACAGGGTTTGATGGTTCAACTGCAGCAATCCCCTTTCCTTAGCATCTTCCCGGAACAAAGGGTCCGAAATACCCTGCGACAGATGAAGAGGCCTCCTGACGGACCAGTGACCAAAGACATCGCGATGGAGATCTGCAAAAGGCAGGAACTGAAAGCACTGATCGCGGGCTCGATCGTCAGATTAGATAAGAAGTACGCGCTTACGGTGGAGGCGTTTAACGCAAGAACAGGAGAAACGCTTGCGATAGCTCAGATTGAGGCAGCAGGAAAGGATCAGGTTCTGAACGCCTTGTCAGAAGCGGCGTCCGAAATGAGAAGAAAGCTAGGGGAGTCTTTGGCCCTGATCGAAAGATTTGATAAGCCGCTTGCCAAGGCGACTACCTCATCACTTCAGGCTCTCCAGTCATTTTCCGCCGCGCAAGAGCTTCGGGTAACCGGGAAGCCGGGAAAGGCGATAGCGCTTCTGAAACGCGCGGTTGAGATCGATCCGGAATTTGCCATGGCTTACTTGACGCTTGGACTTCTCTACGGTGAAACCGCCAGAGGTGATCTTGCAATAGAAGCAATCAGGAAAGCATACGAATTGAGGGAAAAGGCCAGTGAACGGGAAAAAGTGACCATTGAGTTCATTTACAACCAGAGTATTGGAAATATGCCGGCCTCGATCGAAACACTTGAGATCGGTAAAGAAATGTATCCTCGTGATTCCGGGATGGCTAACGATCTTGCGTATCATTACAACCTCACCGGCCAGTATGAGAAAGCGCTGACCGAATCTCTGGAAGCGATCAAGTTGGCCCCGAATGGCGCCCTTCCAAATGCGAATCTCTCAAATGCCTACATCGGCCTTGGCCGGTTTGAAGACGCAAAGAAGGTGATCGAGAAAGAACGCGGACGTGGCCGGGACAACAAGTTCTGGCACAGGGATCTTTATTCGATAGCATTTCATATGAAAGACGCCGAATCGATGAAGCGGGAGCTCGATTGGTTCAAGGGAAGACCGGACGAGTTCTGGGCACTAAACCTGGAAGGACTGACCGCGGCATATGGGGGGAAGTGGAAAAGGTCCCGCGTTCTCTTCGAAGAAGCTCTTGATCTTGCGGAAAAGTCCGGTGTCAAACAGGTATCGACTGCATTCGTCGGTTTAATAGGGCTGAAAGCAGCGATCATCGAACATTGTGATCAAGAAGACAACTTCTTCATTCATCCCTGGGCGTCCTGCAAGCAATTGTCCGAGGAAGAGGAGATCCTCGGCAAGATGCTCAGGAATAGCAACAAGGCAAAACAAAACAATGGCGGCGGAGATGTGTTGTACCTGCCGATGATGAAAGCCGTGGTGGAGTTGAGGAAGGGTGATGCGGGAGAAGCGATCAAGACACTGGAGGAGACCAGGCCGATGGAACATTCTCCCGCCTCATATTTCGGGCCGCAGTACCTGAGGGGAATTGCTTACCTGAGATTGAATCAAAACGAGAAGGCGAGGATCGAGTTCCGGAAGATACTCGACCGCCCCGGTGAGTCACCATTGTCGATCCTGTATCCGCTGGCGCAACTTGGAATGGCGCGTGCGCAAAAGGATAGGGCGACGTATGAGAAGTTCT